>DAOSDY010000002.1:317691-617691 GCA_035362835.1 Melioribacteraceae bacterium | reverse complement strand
GGCACACCAATAACCGGCAAAGTAGTGTAAGCCGCTACAACGCCAGGTAAATGTGCCGCAAGTCCGGCACCTGCAATAAAAACTTTGATCCCCTTCTTCTCCGATTGACTGATAAATTCTTTCAGTTTATTCGGTACTCTATGTGCAGAGAGGATTCGCATTTCATATCCGACAGAAAAATCTTTCAGAACTTCGGCGGCTTTCTGCATAATTGTGATGTCTGAATCGCTTCCCATTACTATACCGACAAGTGGTTTATTTCCGGATGTCATATTTTATTTCCTAATTTTGATAAGAAAGATAATAAAAAAGCAGAGTCCTGTAAAACTCTGCTTCTATAACGAAAGGATTTTTAGAATTTACTTTCTGCTGATTGAGCCTACACCGGAGACATCAGTCTTAGTATTCTTCGGATCTCCATAATAATCGATTGAACCGACACCCGAGACTGAAGCATCCAGATATTCTTTGGCATGAACATTTGCGCTGGCCGCTCCGCTTACCGAAATAAACACCTTACGGGCAATAAGTAATCGGGCATCAATGCTGCCTGCACCTGATAAATCGGCATAAAACTGATCAGTGGTACCTTCAAGTTCAATGCTACCGGCACCGGAGAGCTCGATTTGGAATTTATCCGAATCAATTCCGTAAACTTCGATATCGTTGGCACCCGAACATTCGATTGATGATAACTCCATAGTGGTTATTTCGATCAGTAGTTCTTTCCTAGGGGATAAATTTTTCTTATTCTCAATTACAAGCGTATTTCCCTTAACAAAAGTGCGAATCAACGGTAAAAGGTTTTCTTCAGCTTTTATCCGAATTGATTGGGTTTCTCCCACCCTTACTTTAATTGTATAAGCGCCTGCTGCATCAATTCTGTAGAATTCTTTAACAGATCGGGATTCGGATTTGATTTTTCCGTTTCCCCTCACTCCCCAGAATGTGCAGCTGGAAAAGAGCAATCCTGTTAAAATGAGTATAACAGAAATTTTAAGTTTCATAACAATCTCCAAACTTTGATTCTTTAGACGGAATGATACAATGTATGTTCCTCATACATAAAAATATTTTTGTGATCCATATTATGAGCATCTTAAGATAATATTAGAATTTTTTAATTTATTTCTTAGATTACATACCGGATTCTGAAATCTGTATGACAAACGATGAACTAAATAACTTACAGGCCGAGGCTTACGATCATTTATGGCACGGCCGCCACAGACTTGCATTGAATGCCGCCGTAAAGTTATGCGAATTCAGGCCTAACGACAGTGAAGCGGTAATCTGCGCAGCATGGGCGTATCTTGAAAACGGTAATCCTTCCAAAGCGATGGAATATGCTAACCTCGCAGTTGAATTAAAGAGTGAATCTGCCAAGACAAGGTTTTTCAGAGCCTATCTTCTTACAAGAATGAGCATCTTCGAAGGAGCTATCGCCGATATTGAGAAGAATATAGAGAAAGAAAAAGAGTTATTAAGCTGGACTCACATTACAAAAGCCCGCGCTTATGCCGGATTAAAAAAATTTGATGAAGCAATCAACGCAGTTGACCAGGCAATTCAAATTGCCGGGGATCGAGATTCTTCCCTGATTCAGCAGAGGGAATGGTTCATTAAAGCCAAAAGTGTGTTCCAGGAGAGTTTCAGGCTAAACGAACAAAATATCGGTCAATTTCTAAACGACGGAAAGCAGGCAATAAAAGCAAAAGAATACTGGTTTGCTCTTTTTACCGCTCAAAAGATCCTGTCACAGGATCGATTTAAGAAAGATAAAGTAGAGGCTGAATTACTGGAAATTGAATCAATGTATCTCCTCTTCCAATTCCGCCCCGCATACCAGAAGGCAATTAATCTAAAAAGTAAATTCAAGGGGAATGATAAATTCAATCTTATTTTTAATACTCTTCAAAAATTTATCCTTACTGAAGAGGAGGATTTTGAGAAAGATGCATCACCTTCCAGAAAAACAGGGACGGACCTTAAATATGAACACACCGATACGAATATAATTCCCCAGTTCGATTTCGATTTAAAATCCGAATCAATTTTTTATCCAAACGATTATGCGGATCTTTTTTCAATTAAAATTTTTGATGCCGTTAAAGATGCAAAGGTGAATGTCAGGAATTTCTACAGTCACGTTAACAAGAATATGTCTGCAATTGGTGTGGAAGTAATTTTTAATAATCCCTTCCTTGGCAAGTCTGATAAGACCTATAATTGTAATACTGTCTGGTATCTTAATGATTTTGAGATTCATCGTAACAATTTCCGTTTGAATATTCCCAGAGACTGGGATTCAGTAATTTTTGCGCAGACGATTGGATCTGAACGATCTTCCTCGTGGGAAACAGGCCAGGGTAAAGTTGAGATTTACATCAATAATTTTAAAATCGGAGAAAGGACTTTCGGGATAAGCAATTCAGGTATTCCTGAAGAAGAGCTTAAAGTTCCTCAATCTCCCCCATCAAAAAAGGTTGAGGAGAAAAAGGAGATCAAGGCACCTGTCGCCAGGACTGACCCTGCCAGGTCGATCGATCAGCTGCTTACAGAGCTCGACTCTTTCATTGGTCTAAACAATATTAAACAGACCGTCCGAGATTTTATAGCATATCTCAAATTCACTAACGAGAGAAAAAAATACGGATTGAAGACAGATGAGAAGATTTCCATTAATGCTGTGTTTATAGGAAATCCAGGCACAGGTAAAACTACTGTTGCTCGTCTTCTTGGTGAAATTCTTAAGGCAATGGGAATCCTCCCTTCCGGCCATGTTGTAGAAGTGGACCGTTCCGCACTTGTTGGTCAGTATATTGGTGAGACCGCGCAAAAGACAGAGAAAATTGTAACAGATGCTATTGGCGGAGTTCTGTTTATAGACGAAGCTTATACACTTATTAAAAAAGGAGGATCGCAGGATTTCGGTCAGGAAGCCATTGATGTTATTTTGAAACGGATGGAAGATAAGAAAGGAGAGTTTGTTGTTATAGTAGCAGGTTATCCGGAGGAAATGAATACATTTCTTAATTCTAATCCCGGTTTAAAATCGAGATTCACGCATACATTTACTTTTGAAGACTATCTTCCAGAAGAGATGGTACAGATTTTTAATCTTTACCTTAAAAAAGATGAATATATTCTAACTTCTGAGGCCGAGGAATTGTTAAAGAAGGAGTTTGTAAAACTCTACAGGAACAGGGATAAATCTTTCGGCAATGCCCGGCTGGTAAAGAATATTTTAAATGAAGCTAAACTTAATCTAAGCAAAAGGGTCGTTACTCTGCCGGATAAGGAAAGAACGAAAGAAATTTTAAATACAATAAACGAAGAAGATATCAAGCTGATTCTTCAGCAGACGTCGGCTAAGCAATTAGTCCTTTTAATAAACGAAGAACAGCTTTCAGAAGCGCTGAAGGAGCTCGATAATCTTGTAGGCCTTGAATCGGTTAAAAAAGAAATAAACGATCTTGTAAAACTTGCCCGCTTTTTTGCAGAGCAGGGCGAAGACCTCCGGGCTAAGTTCGGAAATCATTACCTCTTCCTCGGAAACCCAGGTACCGGTAAAACCACCGTAGCAAGAATTTTCAGCAGAATCTTTTCGGCTCTTGGAATTCTAACTAAAGGTCACCTCGTTGAAACAGACCGCCAGGGACTGGTAGCCGGATATGTGGGACAAACAGCCGAAAAAACTACGGCACTTATCGATAAAGCTATCGGCGGAACGTTATTCATCGACGAGGCATATGCTCTTGTAAAACCGGACGGATCCGGAAGCGATTTCGGCAAGGAGGCCATCGATATTCTACTTAAACGGATGGAGGACGACCGCTCCAAGTACATAGTAATTGCAGCAGGTTATACCGAGGAAATGAAAGCTTTCGTAGCAAGTAATCCGGGTATACAGTCGCGATTCAGTAAATCGATTACCTTCGATGATTACTCCCCTGCTGAATTGATGGAAATTGTCTTCCGCTCCCTTAAAAATGAAAAGAAGACGATTACTAAGGATGCTGAAGAAGCACTTAATAAACATTTCTCCGACTTATATAAGAACCGGGATAAGAAATTCGGAAATGCAAGGATTGTGAGGAATCTTCTCGATTCAGTTAAACAAAAAATGCTATTAAGAATTGCCGATATACCTCAGGAGGTGCGAACCGAAGAAAAACTGAGCACAATAATTATTGATGATATAAAAGAAGCTATTGAAATCAGAACCGATGCAAAAGAATATCAGGTAAAAGGGGATCCCCTTAAGCTTCAGGAATATATAGACCAGTTGAATTCTCTCGTAGGACTTGAAAAAGTTAAGGAGAATGTATTTAAACTAATAAGCGGTTCGAAGATAGCCCAGTTAAAAAAGGAGCGCGGACTTCATGTTGTCGAAAAGAATTATAATGCTCTACTTATTGGAAGCGACGGTACCGGAAAAACTACGGTTGCCAAGCTGATCAGCAGAATACTTAAAGAACTTGGTATCCTGGGAAAAGGCCACTTCATCGAAGTCTCCAGAGCCGACCTTATCGGCGCATATCCCGAACAGACAATTATGAAAACCGAAAATAAAATAAAAGAATCGATAGGCGGTACATTATTTATTGAAGATGCCTATACTCTCCTGCTCGACGATAATGAGAGCGGATTGATAGCGCTCGAAACTATCGCAAAAAAAATAGATTACTACAGGGATAAACTTGTTGTTTTTCTTGAAGGACCTGTAGACAGCATAAAACAATTCACATCTAAATTCCCTCAATTTCTTGATCGTTTTCCGCACCGTTTCGATTTCGAAGATTATACACCACGTCAGCTTCTTACAATTGCAAACGAAATTGCCGATAAACACGGCTACAATCTGGATGAAGGTGCTCTTCAGATTTTACTCGAAATATTTACCGAATTAAGCCATCAAAAAGGTTCGTCTTATTCCAACTCTAAAGTAGCCAGGAATATTTTATATTCAGCCATTAGTAACCAGGAACAGAGAATCCTGAGTATTCTTAATCCTGATGATTACGACCTGAAGACTATTGTGCTGGAAGACCTTCAAGCCGTTAAATATTAATTAAATTATATCACAATGCTCACATTAAAAAATCTGAAAAAGAACTACGGTTCCTTTACCGCGGTAAACGGCATTAATCTTGAAATTAATAAAGGAGAGTTGTACGGTTTTCTCGGCCCTAACGGTGCAGGAAAAACTACAACAATTAAAATGATAACAGGACTCCTTTCCCCTACCTCCGGCAACATCCTTTTGGAGGGGAATGATGTATGGCAGAATCCGATCGAGTCTAAAAAGAAGATCGGTTATATACCGGATCAGCCGTTTCTGTACGATAAACTAAGCGGAAGAGAATTTCTCTATTTCAGCGGAGGACTTTACGGATTGACAAAAAAAACTGTTAAGGACAGAATTGATGAGCTGATTGATCTTTTAAAAATTGAAAGTTGGATTGATAAAAGAACCGAAGAATACTCCCAGGGAATGAAACAGAGAATTGTTATTGCATCGGCATTTATTCATAAGCCAGAATTGATTATTGTGGATGAACCGATGATCGGCCTCGATCCGCAAAGCGCTTATATCGTAAAAAGCTTTTTTACCGAATCAGTCGGTAACGGAGTTACGATTTTCATGTCGACCCACAGTCTGAATGTTGTTGAGGAGATTTGTACTTCGGTGGGAATCATAAATAAGGGAAATATCATTTTTAATGATTCATTAACCGCATTAGCAAAGCTGAAATCCGAGAATAACAGGAACTTAGAGGAATTATTCATAAAATTGACTAATGAAGAATGAATCAGCTTATTCACATACTGAAGTACAAAGCCATTGCGTTTATAAGGTTAAACGACCGTCTTGATCTTGCGGGCTTAATAAAAAACTTCGGGAGTTCATTAATCTATATCGGTTTCGCGGTAGGGGCTTTCTTCTTTTCACGAAGACTTATTCAGTTCCTCATGACAGATATAAAAATCGGATTATTTCTGCTTCATGAATTTATATCGATAATTCTTTTCATCTTCTTTCTTGCAGTTAATATCGGCAACATAATAGTTTCTTATTCAACCCTGTACAAGTCGAACGAAATCGGATTTCTTTTTACAAAGCCGGTGACTCCGGTAAAAATATTCATTCTGAAATTTCTGGATAACTTTTTCTACAGTTCATCGACTCTATTACTGATACTTTTATCGGTTCTGCTCGGTTATGCATCATATTTCCAAATGCGTACCGATCATTTGCTGCTGCTCATAATCGGCAATTTCATTCCATTCATATTCAGCGCCGGCTCTTTAGGCGTGATAATTCTAATGATTCTTATGAAGCTCGGCTCCAGATTCAATCCGCGAAGAGTGGTTACAGGACTGGCACTATTATATATTATTATAGTCTCTCTTTTCTTCACTATCAATTCCCCTCTCGAACTTACAAATTCAGTCTTAAAATATTACCCGTTCATAGAGAGGAATATATACCTTAATGATTTGCTTCCGCCGGTAATAAAATATCTGCCGAACAGCTGGCTGGCCGAATCCTCATACTGGCTTATTACTAATCAATTGTCTAATGCTATTCCTCTTTTTATTTCTCAAATATTATTATCAACAGTTTTATTCATTATTGCTCTTTTCCTTGGGAACAGACTCTACTTTAAAACATGGCTTCTGAATCTTAAAATCTCCGGTGATTTTAAAGGAGACAGACACTACAGTAATTTATTTTTAGATTTTTCAAGAAAATCGAGAATGGATTCTAGAACAGAGTCAATTCTTAAGAAGGATTTCTGGGTTTTTGTACGTGAACCGGCTCAATGGATTCATTTACTAGTTCTTTGTTTCCTGATCATTGTTTTTATTTCGAGTGTTTCGGGGATAAGGTATGTTGGGCTCGGGAATTTTTATCTTCAGACCGGGATTTATCTTTCCGTATTCCTTTTTAATATGCTCCTTATATCAACATTATCATTAAGATTTATTTTCCCGATGATAAGTCTGGAAGGATATTCTTTCTGGAAGATTAAATCGGCCCCAGTTAATAATTCATTTTTTTTGAGGAAAAAACTGGTTCCTATGGGGACATTAATTCTGCTTATCAGCACCGGATTGAGCTATTTTATTAATTTCAGATTTTTTTTCGTTTTTGAAATCTCCGCTCTACTTATTAACCTGATTGCTGCTGTCACTATAATTCTGATTAATCTGGGAATGGGAGGGCTGTTTGCAAATTACAGGGAGAAAAACGCAATACGTGTATCATCTTCGCAGGGCGCTTCAATAACATTCCTGCTGGTTATAATTTATATCCTTCTGATTGTGATTCTACTTTTTCAGCCGGTCAGCCAGTACTTTCTCTCAATCATGATTCAACAGTCTTATGATCCGTTAAAAGTATTCTATCCGGTTATCCCGGTTGCTTTACTATCGGCATTCATAATTATTTTATCAATAAGAGGGGCGCTCTATTCTCTTAAAAAGGATTTTTAATTTCCTATATCCTGGGAAAAAGTAATGATATATCCGTCAAGATCCCTCACCGAAAATTCAAGCTGTCCGTAAAACATCAATTGCAGTTCCTGAACGACTTCAAGTTTTGTTTTTAAACTATCGTATAATTCATAAGCATTGTCAATATCGATCAGAAGTGTAAAGGACGGATCAATTTCACCGCCGATATATTTTTTATTCTCTTCCTTAAATACTTTTCGGTCCTGAAACATTACATAAAGTTTTTTCCGCTCTACCACTGCTAAGGTTGCTTCTCCTTCATCAGGAAAGATACTGTACAGTGTAAAACCGAAATACCTTTTATAGAACTCTACCGATTCATTAACATTGTCTACAGGAAGGACAGTTGCTACGGACTCAAGCATCCTGTCGAAACTGTCGTCGTACATCTCCTTTTCATCATTTATTAGATATGTTTTTATAAGCCAGACAAGAAAAAGCGCTAGCCCTATGCTTATAACTATCTTAATTATTTTCGGCAAAATTGATCCGGTATAGTTTTCTTGTAATCAATCCTGTGACGGCTACTATTAACCTTAGCGGTCCCAGTCTGGAAAGCAAAGTAAGAAATTTATTTATCAAACCGTCAACTATGTTAGGTCTTTTGCCTAAAGACCTTAAAGCTGTATCAACCACCTGACCGGCATTTCTGGTAAGAGGACTATTGTCGTTAAGCACCATTCTTTCAAATTCAGTTGATGTATTTCCGGGATTAACCGTTAATACATCCACACCGTACTTTTTGAGCTCCGGCCAGAGGGCATTTCCTAAATACAGATTGAATGCCTTTGTAGCCGAATATGTTGCCATAAGCGGTGTAGGTTGAAAGGCAACAATACTGCCGAGGAATATTATTGCTCCTTTACCTTTTACAATCATTTTTTTGCCGAAATAATTTGTTAAAACACCCGGTGCCAGACAATTCAATTTAATCATCCTTGACTCATATTCAGGGTCAGAGTTTTTATATTCACCGGGTCTACCGATTCCCGCATTATTAATAAGTATTGAGACCTCCTTTGAGCCGGTTGATTCAATTAACTTTTCCAGAAAGTTATTTTCCGAAAGATCAATGGCCGCAATAATGACTTCAATCCCATATTCCAATTTTAATATCGCCGATATTTTTTCAAGCAGATCTTTCCTTCGAGCCACGAGAATAAGATTAATACCCTGTGAAGCGAGTCTAAACGCAAACTCCTTTCCAATTCCAGATGAAGCACCGGTTATTAGTGCCCACTCGCCGTATTTTAATTTCAGATTTTCCATTCTATTTCCTTTTTTAAAATCATAACAGAAGACGCCTGAAAATAGTTTTATTGAAGAAGCAAACCATTTATGTTATTTTGCTCATGTAATTTAATAAGGAACTGCGATGAAAGTAATAAATTTATCCGGGGTCAGAAAAAATGTTGTCACAATGGATGGAGCTAAAAATGTGATGAAACAGATCCCGATATCAAAAACAGACGGTACACCGAATCTTTCGCTCCGGGTCTTTACGGTTGAACCTGACGGTTTTACCCCTTACCACAAACACGACTATGAGCAGCTGAACTATATTATCGAAGGAAACGGAATACTGATCAATGAGAAAGGTGAGGAACAGCCTTTGAAGAAAGGTGATTTTGCACTGGTTCTTCCGAATGAGATGCACCAGTATAAAAATCTTTCGAAGGATGAGCCGCTTGTGTTTATATGCGGAGTTCCCAAGGAATTCGAATAATATATATTACATAAATTATTAATACGGGGTTGATATGAAACGGTCATTCTTGATTTTTATGATTTTTATAATTGCAGCTCCTCTGTCGGCACAGAGTAAGATCAGAATTGTTAAAACTTACGATGCACCTGAAGCAATCGGTCCCTATTCTCAAGCTATTGAATCTAATGGATTCATCTTTTTATCGGGACAGATTGCTATAGATCCGGCAACGGGCCAGATGGAAGGAAAGGATATTGAGAAACAGACGCGCAGAATATTCCGGAATATAAAAGCAGTTCTGAAAGCTTCAGGTACAAAAATATCTAACGTTGTTAAGTGTACCGTGTTCCTATCCGATATGAACGACTTTGCAAAAATGAATGAGATTTACGAGGAGGAATTTGAAGGACATAAACCTGCGCGTTCAACAGTCCAGGTTGCGCGTTTACCCCGCGATGCGATGATCGAAATTGAATGTACTGCCGTAAAATGATAATCAAGGAATATTGCCAATGCTGAAGAAATATTTTTTTCTATGGTTTCCCATGATCATAATTGCGATTCTTAACGGAATTGTACGTCAGACTGTTTATACAATTTATTTAGATGAGCTTTCGGCTCATCAGCTATCGGTTTTTTCAGCGCTTCTGCTCTTCGGAATTTATCTCTGGATTGTTTCAGGTAAATGGAGAATAACTTCGTCATCGCAATCATATCAAATAGGCATTATGTGGTTATTAATGACGATAGCTTTCGAATTCCTCTTCGGACATTATGTTATGGGCCATTCATGGGAATTATTACTTCACGATTATAACTTATTCGAAGGGAGATTATGGATAATCGTCCTTTTGTGGATTGGTCTTTCACCCTCACTTTTTTATTGTCTCAGAATACGAGATAAAGCTTAAAAGGCAGGTGTTAAGTTTAATACATTTATTGTTTGGTTAATTTTAGATAGTTTCGGTCAAAAATTTGCGGGGAAGTTATGAAGCCTGTGACTTTTTTATTATCAGCAGTTATTCTCCTATTTACAATTTCCTGTGCGCCTTCCAGGTTTTACATCGATCAGAATTTTAAGGATATTGAACCGAATTCCACACTTATAATTACAAATGTAAATGAGATCGACATTTCCCAATCATATGATCTTTTCACCCTGGAAAATCTGCGAGTATTAAGAAATTCTTATTATGATATACAGAAGGTAAGGCTGCCGAGAGAACTCAAGGAGATAAGCAGATTTGACAAAATTGAAACTACGTCGTATAAGACTCCCCCTCAATTTGAGAAGAGAGTTTTTCAGATTAATCCGAAAGAGACAGTAGAAGTAATGGTGCCGAAGTCCCGCCTGAATTATGATCTGGGCGGTTTGCTCTATGTGTTATTCTTTGAAAATTATAAAATTGCATTCGAGCTTGAAGAGACCGACACATCGGATCCGGCAAAACATTTCACGGCGGAAAAACTTCCCGGTCTTGAACCGAGTTTAAGTCCAAGCCGGCTATATAAACTTAACTTTACAATAAGATGTAAATACTATTTCTACGATAACCGGAATGAAAAAGTTTTACTTGCAGGGAATGCGGTTATTAAGGAAAGATACAGTCCGGAAATGAATCTTGAAAACAAAATGCTTGAATCGATTAAACTGCTGGCACAAAGATTAATTGACAAAACACCGTTTGCCAAATAGTCTCAGATCATTTCACTCAACAGTTCCGGGCGGGGTTGCGGAATTACAACTTTATTAACGAGCAAGCCTTTATCTGCGATCAGTTTAGCGCCAGAATCCACAGCGCTTTGAACGGCCGCTACTTCCCCTGTTATCGTACAGAATGCTTTTCCGCCAAGAGCCATGGCAAGCCGGATTTCAATTATTTTCACATTTGCTGCTTTAACGGCAGCGTCTGCCCCTTCGATTAATGACGCTACTGAGAAAGACTCGAGAATCCCGAGTGCTTCGAGCATACTCACATTGGAATGTCCTGAAAGAGCCGGGAATATATCCTTATGGACGTTAGGAATTACAAATGTATCTATTACAGCAAAATCGATCTGATTGGCAGCATTATCAACGGCAGATTGAACCTCTGCAACATCTCCGCCGATAAGAACCATATACTTTCCGGAACAGATAGTCCTTGAGAGAATTAATTCAACTTTGGAAGTTTTCAACATAATATCGCAAGCCTGCATTCCGGCCGCAATACTTGTCAGCTCAATTAATCCCAGAGAATTCATTTCCATTTTAATTTCCTTTCGCTTATAGAACTTATGACATCTTTAAATTCATGTTTTACTACCTGCTGATTCTGATGAATTCCTCGTTAATATGAGTGACTTTCCCGCTGATTGAAGCGTGAATTCTGGCCCCGAGTTTTCCGCTTTCCATATCACCAATCAAATCCCCTTCTTTCACACTATCACCAATTTTAACAACCGGTTTTGCCGGGGAACCAACATGCTGTTTAAGATAAATTTTTACCTGAGAAGGATCCGGACTGGTTTTATTGAACGGTGTATGAGAATCATATTTCAAAAGGTCGAGTTTTCTCATCAGCATTTTGAGAGGAACTCTTCTTCCATCTTTAACAGGATGAACTTTTACTTCTTTCGGCTGCTGGTATTTAAGTCCGTTCTGCCTCATATAGACTTTTCCCTGGTCGCATGCTTCGCGGGGGTATAGATCCTCTGGACATGCATAGAGGGAACATAATCCGCATGAACAGCAGAGGTCGGCATATTGATTCCAGACCGCCTGACCTGTAGTCGTAAATACGAGTGAGCGCATCACCTTATGAGGCTGAACATCATAACCGAGAAGATAACGGGGACAGAACTCCGTACAATAGCTGCACTGATCGCATGCTGATTTACCAATACGGTTCATATCGTTAACCGGCCGTTCCTGCCTCATAACCAGATAATGAACCTTCGGAAGAACTATTATTCCGGCTGTTGTTTTCGTAACTGTTTCCGTGAGGTCGAAAGTAAGCCGTCCCATCAGAATACCGCTCATAAATATTCCATACTCACCTACTGTAGCACCGCCTGCGTGTTCAAGCAATTCCTTAACACTCGTACCGACCGGGACGAAAAAGGTCTGAGGTTTTTTAACAGCTCCTGCCACGCAAACAAATTTTTTGGTTAAAGGTTTATCCTCAAGAGCTCTTGAAATATTGTAGAAAGTTTCAACGTTATTTACTACGCATCCTACATCTAGAGGAAGGCCGTGCGGCGGTATCAGTCTTTTTGTCGCAGCATAGACAAGTTCATATTCATCACCCGAAGGATAAAAATCTCCGAGCTGGCACATTTCAATTTTTCCGTTTGTCAGATTATTCTCAACAGCCTCAACGGCGAGAGCATTTTTCGATTTAATTCCGAAGTAGGCTTTCTTTGCGGAAGTCTGTTTAACCATTGCTTCAACGCCATTAACAATTTCAGGAGCGAAGTGAAGCATTATTTCATAGTCCTTGTGCAGAAGAGGTTCACACTCAGCACCGTTTACAAGAACGAATTCTACTTTCGATCTGGCTTTTACGTGTGTCGGGAAACCGGCACCGCCCGCACCGACAATACCTGCATTGTAGATTTTTTCTTCGAGGTTCATTCTTCATTCCTTTTGATCACTACAATTGTTTTATCGTCTTGATATCCCGGTTCCGGAGTGCCGAATTTAATTACATCATCCAGAATAGAATGAGCAATCTCCTTGGCGGATAATCCGGCTGATGCCAGGATTATCTTCTTCAGTCTTTTCTCCTCATAAAATTCATATTTTTCATTGGCTGTGTCAACTATTCCATCCGAATATATTACAAGAAGGTCACCCGGCTTAAAATTTATACTGTCGGTTTCATATCTCGAGTTTGGGGCAGGTCCCAAAAGCGGTCCTGTCGGATCGAGCATAGTAAAAGTTTTGTTTTTCTTACTGAAAAATATCGGGGGATTCTGACCGGCGTTAGCATATAGAAAAAGTCCTTTTTTATCCACGGATAATTCGCCGTAGAAGAGGGATGAGAATTTATCGTCGCTGAATATTTTATTTACAAGCTGATTAATTCTGCTGAGCATCGGAGTAATCTTAATCTGGAAAGTGGATGCCATTCTTATAGCGCCGGATATGTACATCGCCTCTGCAGAAGCCGCAAGTCCTTTCGAAGCGGCATCTCCGACAACTACTCCGAGCCGTTCCTCATCCTCTCCTATTTTAAGATAGTCGTAAAAATCACCTGCGACAGTATCGGCCGGGATAGTAACACCGAACAGTTCGTAAAAGTGGAATTTATATTGATGTTCAGGCAGAATACTTCTCTGAAGCTCTTTTGCCTTGTCAATATCCTGAATCAGATTTTTTCTCGATTGGGATAAAAATCTTTCTTTCAGTCTGGATGTTAAAACTGTTGCAACAATATTCAATGTATATCTGAGGTCTTCGTCAATCGATTCGCTGTTTACCACAATCAGGTATTCATAATATTTTTTATTTCCGATATTTATTTTTTTACCGACACCCGAAGCCGAATAACGGAAAATCCCTTTTGAAAGAAGAGTTTTGTTTGTTTCATCGGCAAGAAGAGTCCTTTCTCTGGAGAGTCTTTCAAATATCGGATATTCTTTGATGTTGAGATAAAAATCATCAGGAATCTTCTGAACATTGCCAGTCTGGAAAAGAAGTTTATAGGCTTTTTTAGAATGATTTAATTTCCAGATTCTACCGCCTGTAACATTGAATTTGCTGCTTTTAACCAGCTGTTCAACAACAGATTGCATTAATTCGGTTTCAGTTTTGAAATAACCGCCTGCAATTGAATCGATGGTTTTTAATAATCTTTTCTGATCCATAAAATTTGATCTATTCTGTATATGAGAAAATAATTTTTTCCAGTGCTTCCCTGCAGACCCGGTTGAACTCATTAGATGTAAATGCTCTCATAATGCTGTCGTGAGTAGGACGGTAGACACCTTTAGGGACATAACCGGCACCCTCGAAAGCTCCGATCTTATTCCGGAATTTCTCCTCATCGGGAGTAGGAACCGGAGTATCTTTATCGATCAGATTCTTCCATTTGCTTTCGAAGTTCACCATAGTAGTAATATTCGGTTCCCATGGTTCAACTCCTGCCGGATAGAAATCCTGATATGTAGGATCATCGCCGTACTCATCGGCAAGACCACCCAGTCCATGACCGAATTCATGAACAAAAACCTGTTTCGATGCCTGGTGATCAACCGAAGTAACATTATAATAATTATAAATTCCCCCGCCGCCGTATTTCGAAGTATTAACAAGTATAAAGATCTGGTCGTTGGGTGCATTAGCGGCAATGTCACGAATCGTATGATAATCGGTCGTCATCAGATATCTTTCGCTGTCGAAAGTATAGAAATGAGAATTAACAATTGTTCTGACCCAAACATTTTTACCCGGGATATCAGTGCCGCTTTCCGGTGACGGAGCTTCCACTCCCCAGAAATTTATTTTATCTGAGTTTTCTTTGAATGGTGAATATTCAAAAAGGTAACCGGCAAATCTTTTGCAATCGGAGCGGAATTTTTCCATTTCAGATTCCGTATAACCCTCCGGAATTAAGACAATATCAAGTTTTGTTGAAGGATCGCCTGAATAATAGACCTGAAAACTTGGATACGGTTTAATTTTTTCTTTGATGATGAAATAATTAAGTGGATCTACCATGTATTCAAATCGTTTTTCAAAATTATTGAACTTGTCCCTTCTGTGGATTTCAATCCGGATTTTCATTTTAGGAAAAGGCATAGTTACAGAGCCTGACATACTTCTTTTAGTATTTTTAGCTTCTTCAGTAGTCTGCCATTCCTGAAAGAGTGTTGAAAATCCTCTCGAATAGATCAGGTCTCCGGAAGCAGAATCAAAAACCTTTAGCATATAATTCCCATAACCGAAAGGATCGATCAGGTTTGTTCTTGTCCCGCTCCAGGGTCCTTCTTCAATCAGCTTATCGAATGTTATCAATTCGGCAGACTTATCGCCCGTATGAAAAAAGTCGAGGCGTAAAGTATTTCCTGAAAAATATTTTTCAAATCCCGTTTGCGCGGAAATTAATTGAAATCCGAGCAGAAAAATCGAAAGGATCTTTTTCATTTAACCCCCTGTAAATTATTTAGAAATCTTTCTGGAACCGGGTTTTACCAGTTCAATCTTTTTTTCTGCGCAGAGTGGGCACTCTTCAGGCAGATATGATACGACCTCTAGTTGTAGAGTACTGAATTGCGGGACACCGAACTGGACTTTATTATTACTCCGGTCAACTATATACCCGACTCCGGCAACAATCCCACCATATTCCCTAACAATTTCCATCACTTCGAAAACTGATCCGCCGGTTGTGACAACATCTTCGCAGACCAGGTACTTTTTTCCCTCTTCGATATGGAATCCGCGTCTCAGGGTCAGTTTCTTTTCCTCTCTTTCTGCAAAGATCGACTTTTTATTGAGAAGCCGGGCTACCTCCTGACCGACTATGATGCCTCCGATAGCAGGTGAAATGACGGCATCAATTTCAAAATTCTTGAAATGATCGGCAATTTTTTTGCAAATGATCTCATTGTACTCAGGATATTGGAGCACAAGGGCGCATTGGAAGTACTGATTGCTATGTCTTCCAGAAGTTAATAAAAAATGCCCGTTTAAAAGGGCATTTGTACTCAGGAAAATATCGTAGATGTTTTTCATTATTTTATTTTATCGATTTGTTGTGCCAGATTAAAGTCTTTTTCGGTTAATCCGCCCAGGCTATGGGTAAAAATTGAAACCTTTACTTTATTCCATCCAAAGAGGAGTAAATCCGGATGATGATCCATCTTTTCAGCTTCAATACCGGACCTTACAACAAAAGCAAGTGCTTCCGGGAAGTCATTAAAATGGAAGACTTTAACTAATGTATCATTTTCAATTTTCCAATCGCCAAGTAAAGTCAGAGAATCTTTTATCTGTTCAGTACTAAGTAATTTCATACAAATACCTTACGCAGATAATTAAACAGATTGCTTCTCTTCGCTACCCTGCTCTTCAGGTTCCGTAGTCTTAGCCGGGACAAAATATAATTCTTCAGTATTCTTCTTATGTTTAACAAGAATCTTATCCCCTTCTTTAAAATGATTAAGAAGGAGTTCTTCGGCAAGAGGATCCTCAACATATTTCTGGATTGCTCTCTTTAAAGGCCTTGCTCCGAATTTGGGATCAAAACCCTTATCGGTTAGAAATTCAATTGACGATTTATGAAGCTCGATACTCATCTTGCTGTCGCTTATATTCTTTACCAGGTCCTTCATCTCGATAGAGATAATCTGTTTGATATCATCCTTATCGAGGCTGCGGAATACGATGGCTTCGTCAATACGGTTCAGGAACTCCGGATTAAAGAGACGTTTCATTGCATCCTCAACAGTATTCTTGAGCTGGGAATAGTGGTCGGCTTCGCTCTGACCGCTGAATCCGAATCCGCCTGTAGTCTTAATATCCTTGGTTCCGACGTTGGACGTCATAATAATAATTGTATTTCTGAAATCGACGCGTCTGCCGAGACTATCTGTCAATTGACCGTCATCAAGTACCTGAAGGAGAATATTGAACACGTCCGGATGAGCTTTTTCAATTTCATCAAATAGAACGACCGAATAAGGTTTCCTGCGAACCCGTTCAGTCAGCTGTCCCCCTTCTTCATATCCCACATATCCGGGAGGTGCGCCAACAAGTCTTGATACTGCAAATTTTTCCATATACTCGCTCATATCGATCCGGACAAGGGCTTCCTCGCTATCGAACAGGTATCTTGCAAGTTCTTTAGCAAGCTCGGTTTTACCAACGCCTGTGGGCCCAAGGAATATAAAAGTGCCAATCGGTTTATTAGCCCGTTTCAATCCTGCGCGAGTTCTTCTAATCGCTTTGCTAAGTTTAATAACCGCTTCATCCTGCCCTACAATTTTTTCTTTGAGAGCAGATTCCATTTTAAGAAGTTTCTCGGATTCTGCCTGTACAACACGAGTTACCGGAATTCCCGTCATCATGGAGACGACAGTTGCAATATCATCTTCGCTTACATCATAAACGAGGTCCTTAGTTTTACTATCCCATTCTCTTTTCGCGATTTCGAGGTCGGACTGGAACTGCCGTTCTTTATCCCTCAGGCGTGCAGCTTCTTCATAATCCTGCTGTTTAACCACCTGGATCTTCTGCTGTTTAATCTTTTCAATTTCCTCTTCGAGCTTAAGAACTTCTTCCGAAACCGTAAAGTTACCCATATGAACACGCGAGCCGGCTTCGTCAATTACATCTATAGCCTTATCGGGCAGGTAACGGTCGGTTATATAACGTTCACTTAATCTAACAGCCGAATCGATCGCTTCGTTTGAGTATTTAACGTGATGATGTTCCTCGTATTTGAATTTGATATTCTCAAGAATTTTAATAGTTTCATCGGCACTCGGCGGATCGACCATTACTTTCTGAAAACGCCTGTCGAGTGCGCCGTCTGTTTCAATAAATTTTCTGTATTCATCCAGAGTAGTAGCACCGATACACTGAATATCCCCGCGGGCAAGCGCGGGTTTAAACATATTTGAAGCATCGAGAGAACCTGAGGCACCGCCGGCACCTACAATTGTGTGGAGCTCGTCGATAAAGAGAATAACGTCGTCTGCCTTCTCCAGTTCTGTCATAAGGGCTTTCATTCTCTCTTCGAACTGTCCGCGGTATTTTGTACCTGCCACAAGTCCTGCAAGGTCGAGAGTTACAACTCTCTTATCCTGGAGTATTCGGGGCACTTTACGCATAACGATTCTTAAAGCAAGACCTTCAGCGATAGCTGTTTTGCCTACGCCCGGTTCGCCAATAAGAACTGGATTATTCTTCTTTCTGCGGCTCAGTACCTGGGCAACTCTTTCAATCTCTTTTTCACGTCCGATTACAGGATCGAGTTTATCTTCAATTGCCAGCTTGGTAAGGTCGCGACCGAAATTATCAAGAACGGGAGTTTTAGATTTATCGATTTTCTTTGCTGTAAAAGGCTGAGCAGTCCCGCCTTTTTCTGTGCTTTTAGTGCTTAATATACTGTTCAATTCGGCACGGGCATTATCATAGGTAACTGTAAACTGATGTAAAATCTGTGTCGCGATATTGTCCTCATCTCTCAGCAGAGACAGTAAAATATGTTCAGTACCGATTACATCCGACTTATAGATTTTCGATTCGATCTGAGTAATCTTAAGAACTTTTTCGGCCTGTTTGGTAAGAGGTATATTTCCGATCGTTAGAGTTCCGCCGGAAGTCCGGACGGTATCCTCAATTGCTTTTTTCAATTTTACAAGATCGACTTCGAGGTTTCTAAGAATTTTGACGGCAACGCCCTGGCCTTCCCTTATAATACCAAGCAACAGATGTTCGGTGCCGATATAATCATGACCCAACCTTAAAGCTTCTTCGCGGCTTAACCTTATAACTTCCTGAACCCTTTCAGAAAAATTGCCTTCCATATTATTCCTTTCTAAATCTTAGCTCTTTCAACAGAAAATAGCGTTAAATGGTTTCTTAAATATAAAGATTGAGGTCTCCCTTATCAAGGCGGATAATTAACGGCTTGATTTGGAACTAAATTGTAATAGTCCCTCTTTATTAATATTTTGCAATCAGTTTTAATTAAAAAGGAGTAGAAATGGAAGCTTTGACGGGATTATCCCTTCTCATAATTGTTGTTGCTGTAATATTTCTGATAATAATACTCTACTATGTGCCGATCGGACTATTCATTACAGCTTATTTCTCCGGTGTAAAAGTAAAGATTTTCCGTGACCTGATCGGAATGCGATTAAGGAAAGTATCACCCCAGGTGATTGTAAGAAATTTAATTGCTGCTACGAAAGCAGGATTGGATTTAAATATTTCACTTTTAGAAGCGCATTACTTAGCAGGCGGAAACGTAACAAAAGTTGTTAACGCTTTAATCTCAGCAAATAAAGCAAATCTCGATCTTGAATTCGAGAAGGCAGCCGCAATAGATCTGGCAGGAAGAGATGTTCTCGAAGCCGTGAAGATGTCGGTTAATCCGAAAGTTATCGAAACACCCCTTGTATCTGCGGTTGCAAAAGACGGAATTCAGCTCAAAGCAATGGCAAGAATTACTGTTAGAACAAACCTCGAACGCCTCGTTGGCGGCGCAGGCGAAGCTACAATTCTTGCACGTGTTGGCGAAGGAATTGTATCTACTATCGGCTCAAGCATAACTCATAAGGAAGTTCTTGAAAATCCCGATTCTATCTCTAAGGTAGTTTTATCGAAAGGCCTTGATGCAGGAACGGCATTCGAAATTCTATCGATCGATATAGCCGACGTTGACGTTGGGACGAACATCGGCGCTATTCTTCAGACCGATCAGGCTGAGGCGGATCTTAAAGTTGCAAGAGCGAAAGCAGAAGAAAGAAGAGCAGCTGCTGTTGCATCCGAACAGGAAATGACCGCCGAAGTTGCAAGAATGCGTGCCAAAGTTGTTGAAGCTGAAGCTGAAATTCCGAGAGCGATAGCAGAAGCATTCCGCGAAGGAAATCTTGGCGTTATGGATTATTATAATTTACGTAACATTCAGGCTGATACCGAAATGAGGAATACAATCGCTAAACCTGACGAGAAAAAAGATAAAGACAGTAACTGATGGATAATATAATTGAAATAATCGTCTTCTTCTTTGTTATCTACAGTATTCTCAGCTCCCTGTTCGGTAAGAAGAAAAAACAGCAGAAGGCACAACCTTCTGATACAACTGTTCCGGATATTCCCCAGCCGACTAGAAGAGTTCCTCAAACAGGTATTCCTCAGAGACCTTCTTCCCAGGATATTCTTGAAGAATTGTTCGGCCTGAAAATCCCGAAACCTGAAGAAGCGGATCCGTATTCCCGTCCTGAAAACCAGGAGAATCTCGAATACCAGTCGTGGGACCCAGAAAAGGATTTCAAGAAAAAAGTTGAAGAAAAAGAGAAGTATGAATACAGGAATATCGAGAAAGAATATGCTGATGTGAATTACGACAGGATTACAACTCTTGAAAAATCTAAAAAGAGATTAAAACCGGCTGTTACGAAACATAAACCTATTACCATGGTTTCGCTCAATAAGCGTACTGTTGAAATAAAACAGAAACTTAGAGACCCTCAGAGTATCAGGGATCTTTTTATTATCTCCGAGATAATCAATAAGCCGAGAGCACTCAGGAAGATAAAGTAGAAATGAAAAAGCCCGCTTGAAAGCGGGCTTTTTTTTACTTCATGAATTTTGCTATCATCTCAACAACATACTTAATCTGTTCCTCCGATAATTCAGGATAGACCGGCAGCGCGAGGCTCTGTGATGCGGCAGCGTTGGATACAGGATAATCCGAATCCTTGCAATTCAGATACTGGAAACACTCCTGACGGTGGAAAGGAACCGGGTAATAAACTTCGCAGCCAATATCCTTCTTCTTCAAATATTCCCATAATTCATCCCGCTTCTCAACACGGATAACAAACTGATTATAGATATGGTAATTCTTAAGAAGTCCGTGCGCCTTCTGTTCCTCGTTCGGCATATAAACAGCTTTTGGAAGCAGAACTCTGTTGTTCGGATCGTATGTTAATTTTCCTTCCTCTTCGGCAAGGTTTGCTTCGATAAAATATTTTGTATAGAGAGCGGCGTTCATTCTGCGTTTTTCGGACCATGCATCGAGATGAGGGAGTTTAACACGAAGTACTGCCGCCTGAAGCGAATCGAGGCGGAAATTTCCTCCGATCACTTTATGGTAATACTTCGGTTCCATTCCGTGTACGCGCATTATTCTCATCTTGTGTTCAAGATTCGGATTATTTGTAGTAACAATTCCTCCGTCGCCGAAACCGCCTAAATTCTTACTCGGGAAAAATGAAAAGCAGCCGATATCGCCAATCGTTCCTACAAATCTTCCGTCCTTGTATTGCGTACCGATCGCCTGAGCGGCATCCTCTATAACGAAGAGACTGTATTTTCTAGCAATCTGCATAATCGGGTTCATATCGGCGCTCTGTCCGTAGAGATGAACCGGAATAATCGCTTTAGTCTTCGAAGTAATTTTTTTCTCAATCAGTTTCGGGTCGATATTGAAGGTAAGCGGATCGGAATCAACAAATACCGGTTTCGCATTCAAACGCGCTACCACGCCCGCTGTTGCGAAGAATGAGTAAGTCGGTACGATTATTTCGTCACCCGGCTCGATATCAAGCGCCATCAATGCCAGAAGGAGCGCATCGGTTCCTGAAGAGACACCAACCGAGAACTGGCAGTTAAGATAAGCGTTTATCTCCTCTTCAAGCTTGCCGACATCCGGACCCATAATAAAATACTGCGAATCGATTACTTTCTGGACTACTTCGTCAATTTCTTTTTTGATTGATTGATACTGCCCTTTTAAATCGAGCAACGGTACTTTCATTTTTTCTCCCTCATTTCAAAATTTATCTTTGCAAAATTATATATTATTTGTAATCCAACCTAATGAAGAATCAATTTTGAATTCAACAATGAAACTGATTGCAATCGGACGGATGAAGTTTTACATCAGCAGGATTTTTATTTGTAGCATATAGGTATTATATTTTGCCGACTTTTTCAATGATTCACTAACTAGCGGAGTTAATGTGAACCTTTCAGAACAATTCAAGAAACTCAAAGCCGGTTTCCATCCTACATTCTGGGTAGCCAATGTAATGGAATTATTCGAACGGCTTGCCTATTACGGTCAGCAGATTGTCTTTATGATCTATATGCGGAACGATCTCGGATTTTCGGAAGCCGAAGCCGGACAGTTATCGGGTGTCTTCGGCGGATTAATCTATCTGCTTCCGATACTCGGCGGAACGTTAGCCGATAAATGGGGATTCAGACGCGCGTTCAACGTTGCATTTTCGGTTCTTGCTTTAGGATATTTTTTAATCGGCTCTGTCGGTATGAGTCTCTTCTCCGGAGTCTACAGCGGAATGGATCAGTACTGGCTCCTGATGGTCTTTCTGATTCTTACAGCGTTCGGCGGTTCATTTATAAAACCTTCCGTTCTCGGAACAGTCGCGGTTACATCAACATCCGAAACAAAATCGCTCGGCTTTGCGATCTATTACTGGCTCGTTAACGCCGGAGCTATGCTAGGACCGACAATCGCATATTTCACACGCGACAGTTTCGGAAATAAAGCGGTCTATATTGTTTCTTCTGTTGCCTGCCTCCTGATGCTTATAGTAAACTTACTTTTATATAAAGAGGTTAAGAGTCCTGCAACAGACATTGTTGAGTCTTTCGGAAAGAAGATTAAAAACCTCTTCGTAGTTCTCGGAAACATTAAGTTTATGATCTTTCTTCTGATCTACAGTTTATACTGGATAATCTTCTGGCAAGAATTTATTATCGTTCCTTACTACATAACGGATTACATCGATGCGAATGCGCCGTACGAAATAATTCAGTCGTGGGCAGGCGCCGGCGCAATTATTCTTCTTCAGATACCGCTGAACCTCCTTACGAAAAAAATAAAGACGCATAACGCGATTCTATACGGATTCGCTATATCAAGTTTGATATGGATTATAATCGGCATCTATCCTAGCATACCTACGATAGTAGCCGGAATAGTTGCATTCGCAATAGGCGAAATGATACAGGCGCCGCGCTATTACGAATATATTTCCGAGATCGCACCTCCGGGTCAGCAGGGATTGTATCAGGGCTACGCGTTTCTTCCGATAGCAATCGCGCGTTTCGTAGGCGATCCGTTCGGAGGATGGCTCTACCAGTCATCCAAAGCCGCGGGCAAACCTGAACTGGTCTGGTTCGTTATGATCGGAATTGGCGTGCTTGCAACAATTTTAATGTGGATCTATAATTACTTTGTAACTAAGAGCGAGAAAGCTTAACGGAATAGAATACGTTTGACCGGACGGGCTGATGAAAGCGGTTTAATCCGCTTTCACCGGCTAAGCCGGAATCATCCGGATTCTATTAATTTTTTACATGCCTAAAAAATACCAGTTAAAGAGAGTCGGAGAGATTCCGGTTCGTAAACCTGAAGCAGATGAATCGAAATTTGTTATCAACTACCGGAACGAACTCAATCCCTCCCAGTACGAAGCGGCCTCCGCTGTTGAAGGAAATTACCTTGTAATAGCGGGCGCAGGGAGCGGCAAGACACGCACGCTCGTCTACCGAGTATCGCGGCTCGTAGAACTCGGATACGACCCTCAATCGATCCTTCTTCTTACATTCACCCGCAAAGCCGCAAAAGAGATGATGGACCGCGCCGCTATTCTCCTCGATAACAGGTGCTCAAAAATTAACGGAGGAACGTTCCACTCGTTCGCAAATCTTACGCTCCGCAAATATGCAAAAGCCGTAAAGCTCGATAACGGCTTTACTATCCTCGATCAGAGCGACAGCGAGGATGTTATAAACCTGATACGCGGACAGCTAAATCTATCCCAGCATAAGAAACGTTTCCCTAACAAGCAGACGATATTTAAAGTCCTCAGCTTAGGCGTTAATACAGGCCGGCCGGTTGAAATTATTCTTGAAGAGGAATACCCCCACTTCGCCGAATACACAGAAAAATTTCTGCAGATAAATAAAGTATACACTTCTTACAAACGTCAGAACAATCTGCTCGATTACGACGACCTGCTCGTTTACCTGAGGGATTTTCTTCTTGAATTCTCCCCCGCCGCAAAATCCCTTCTCAACACCATCAAATTTACGATGGTTGACGAATACCAGGATACGAACAAACTTCAGGCGGAAGTGATTAAAGGACTTGCCCAGGTTCACCAGAATATTATGGTTGTTGGAGACGACTCGCAGTCGATCTATTCATTCCGGGGCGCGAACTTTAAGAACATAATGGAATTCCCGAAACTCTTTAAGAACGTAAAACTGATTACTCTCGAAGAGAATTACAGAAGCACACAGCAGATACTCGATTTCTCCAACCGGATTATTGAATTCGCGATGGAGAAATACCCGAAGCATCTTTTCACGCGTAAGACGGGTGGCGACCTCCCCGGAATTATAAGCGCGGCTAATGAAAATATGCAGTCGAGGTTTATTGTAGAGAAAGTCCTCGAGCTCCGCGAGGAGGGCGTTCCGCTGAATGACATGGCGGTTCTATTCAGGTCCTCGTTCCATTCGTTCGACCTCGAAATTGAACTGAACAAAGCAAACATTCCGTATCTCAAATTCGGCGGAATGAAATTCATTGAGACCGCTCACGTTAAAGACCTTCTCGCTTTCCTGAGGATTGCTCAGAATCCGACAGATTATGTTAGCTGGTACCGGATTCTTCTGCTCCACGAAGGAATCGGTCCGAAGAAAGCTCAGATGATAATGGATGAAATAGCCGCAGGAAAACTCTCGATTAAATCGGCAGCCGAAAAAGTGGTGCCTAAAAAATATCCCGACCGCATCTACAATCTCTTTTCGCTCCTTCACGAGATCCATACAAAGAATCAGCTCCCGGCAGACAAAGCCGAGATGGCGTTTAAGTATTATGAGCCGATCTTCAAGGAAAAATACGACGACTGGAACAAGCGCCGTAAGGACCTCGATATTTTCATCAACATAAGCGAGAATTACAAATCGCTCGACAGCCTCTTAGCCGATATGGCTCTCGATCCGCCGCAGGACAGCGTTATCGATATCGACGCTACGGATAAAGAGCGGGAGTTCCTAACGCTCTCTACGATTCATTCCGCTAAAGGACTGGAGTGGCATTCGGTTTTCATTATTCACGCGGTGGACGGGTTCTTCCCCTCCTCGCAGTCGTTTGAGAAGTTTGAGAGCCTCGAAGAGGAGCGCCGGCTGATGTACGTAGCTTCCACGCGCGCCAAGCAGAATTTATTCGTCTGCTATCCGATGCATATATTCGACAGGCAGAACGGGTTTACATTCGCAAAGCCGTCGCGGTTCATCGATTCGATCTCCGAAGAGCTTGCCGACCAGTGGCTTCTTGAGGATTAATCCGCGGTAAAGAACTTAGCTGATAGAACGCGGATTCAGCGGATCGGGCGGATATCCGCGGATTTTATACATCTCATTCAAACTCTATTAAATTCTATTATGACAATAATATTCGGACCGGACTGAGATTCGCGGATTTTATCCGCGTTAATCCGCTTAATCCGCTTAATCCGTGTCATCCGCGTTCTATCCAGTTCTTCATCTGTAATCACGCTATTATAATTTAGTGTAATATTTTTCTTGACTAATTAAATTCCAATTATTAAGTTGCTTCCGTTCCTGACGGGGCCCTGCCCTCCCCGAGGGAACTCTGCCCGCTGCAACATTTATATATATTTTAGAATTAATCGAGGGGTCATTAATTCTTATCAGCTACTCACTGCATCAGATATTGCCCTGCACGTCTGACTAAAAAAACCGCAAAATTTTATGGACGATATAAAGCACCGGAGCTTCTTTTATAAATTAATAAACAATAAACCCTGCGGGAGATTTTAAATAATGCTACTCGCCCTCTGGCGGGTTAATTATTAGTTAGCTGTTTAATCAAAAAAAAAAATATTATGGGAAATCCTTTTAATCCTTTAGATTGGCTAAAAAGTGCACAAGATTGGTTCAGTCGCACTGAACGTTCAAGTGGCTTTAGGCCTTTCCTAATTTATTTAATTCTTATTTTTGGACTTGCCATTACCTTATTCATTTTGTTTCCAGAAAATCAATTCATTATTTCCACTTTTGTGTATCTAATTTTAGGTTCGTGTTTTTTATTTATCATTCTATATTTTATAAAGTCCATTCAACAACCAGACTTTTGTAGGTCAGAATCCCACGTACAAAAGGTTCTAAAGATTGAGATGGAAAGAATGGGAACCGAGTCAAAACAAGTAGAAGCTGCAGAAGTTGAAGAGGTAGAATTAATTGAAGATACTTCGATAAAACAAATTGGAGAAGCCTCTGATAAGGAGGTTGGGAAATGAAATATTATTCTGTCATTTTAGATAGGGAGCCATTAAAATCCTATAAGAAATTTCACGAGGATTTTGTTTCTCATCCAAAAATAAAAAAGTGGTGGCACTATATTAAAACTATGTACATTGTCGGCACGGATTTATCAGCGAAAGAATTATCTAACCATCTAACAGAATGTTTAAAAACAAATACATTAAAAATCAGACATTTGGTTATAAAAGTTGATTTAAATGATAGACAAGGAAGACTTCCTGATGATGCTTGGGAGTGGATTAAGAAAAACAGCTAACAAGCAACTCAACTTGACCGCTTCTTTTCTCGCTGGTTTTGTACAGTTATTAGGTTTGTCTGTATTCATAAATTTCTTATTCGGGTTTATTTCAATATGAAAATTTTTTATAAATCATTGGTTTTGTACATTCTCACAAGCCGTCTGTTCTGGGCGGCAAGTTATTTACAACACCGTTAGGGCTCAAAAATGAATACAAGAGATTACATTAGAAGTAGGCGAGAATATTTTCTAAATAATATTTCGGAGTTTAGGGATTCAAATGGACTTCTAGTTCATTTTATTCCCAGTTGTGATATAAAAGGCATAATTGATTTTGAGAATAATGAAATTCAAGAGAAACTAATGCATAGGCTTCGATATTATTTGACTGGTTCAACGAAGTCTGTTAAAGATAATTTATTTATAATAAATCTTAAGAATAAGCATAATATTATTTGTAGTAATAATGGGCAGATAGAGTTATTTCAAGCTGGTATTTCAAAAGTAAATCAGCTAGACACAACTTTGAAAACAATTCGAATAGAGGATATTTATTTAAAGGCACGTCGCTTTAGTGAAATTGTTGAACTTATTAAAACAGACTATTCAATTGAATGTGATATAGAAATGAGTTTTTCTTTAATTGGTGTTCACGGTTCATATTTAATTTCATTTGATAGCCGAAAAATTAATCCCGACCCTTTATTAACTGATATTGTAATGTTGCCGTCTTTAACTATTCCCAAAAATGAAATAACAAATCTTATGATTGTTCTTAAGAAACATTTTATGGAAGGCAATATTTTATTAACAGAAGATTTATAAAATAGCCCTAACAACCGCCTCAGCGGCGACCGCTATCATCGATGCGATCTTTTTGAGCCGCGTTTGGGTTTGCTTTTTCAGAATTAGTTTGTTGCTCAAAGTTGATTGAGTTCTTTAAACAGATTTATAAATAATAGTTGCGTTGACAAAACCAATATTGTTGTTTTGGGCGGCGGATTAGCAACTACGCCTTTAGCTAGCAATAATAAGGAGAGAAATGGCTCTTACAGATGAACAATTGGTTCCTATTAATTCTACAGTTGAGAATAGATTAGTCTTAGCTGGCCCTGGAACGGGTAAATCATTCACAATCATTGGCTTTATTACCGATTTAATAAACGCAAAAGGAATTGACCCCAAAAGAATTTTTGTTTTAACTTTCACACGTGCGGCAACCGCCGAATTAAAAACCAAAATATCAAAGGAACTTAAAATTGCCGAAGACTTACCTTATGTCTTTACCCTGCACGGCTTTTCGCTAAGACAATTGATGAAAAATTCGAGAAGGATATCCACTCTCCCTTCAAATTTTGTCATTGCAGACGACTATGAAGAGAGGAACATAATACTTGAAGATATAAAAGTGCTGCTTAACTCTAACATCAAGGAAATCAGAAGACTTTTCAATTTACTTTCTGCTAATTGGGAAACTTTAAATGCGGATCGAGATGATTGGGAACAAAACTTTGATAGTCCAGAATTTCTTGGCGCTTGGAAAGAGCATAGAGAGATATATGGTTATGGATTGCGATCAGAACTTGTATATCAATTTAAAAACATTTTAGAATCAACCACCGAAATATCTTTAGATGGACCAATAGAATATTTGATTGTTGATGAATACCAAGATCTAAATAGATGTGATTTACGCGTTATCGAAACACTCTTTTCAAAAGGAGCAAAACTATTTGTTGCTGGTGATGATGACCAAAGTATTTATGGATTTAGATATGCTTATCCTGAGGGTATTAGAAATTTTACAAATGTAATTAAGAATTCCAAATCATTCCATATTACTGAATGTCAACGATGTGATCCGAAAATACTTGAATTAGCTTCAAATGTTATTAGGCAAGATTATAAACGAATTAGTAAAACAATTAAATCTACTTCCAAAAGTATTGGTCATACTGCTCTTCTTAAATTTGCAACCCAATATGAAGAAGCAGAAAATATTTCTCGCATTATCAAGGAAATTATTGACAATAAAATATCAAAAGAAGAAGAAGTAATTATCTTACTCCGAAGTGATCATAATAAGTGTTTTTCAACTGTGCTAACCTCAAAACTTCTCGCTAACAATTTAAAAGTAAATGCCAATACAAGCCTTTATGATATTTTTGATTCCAATTTGGGACGGTATCTTATCTCTATCCTAAAACTTTATGATAATCACGAAAATGGCCTTGCCTATAGAGTTATACTAAATCTTGTTAATGGTATTGGTGGAGTAACTATAAATTCTATTTACAATCTCGCTGCAAAAAATCGAAGCGACTTTGTATCTATTTTGCAAAAAATTAAAAATGGTGAAGAAACTGACATAAAAAATCTTTCTAAAGTTCAAGAAACTTTGAAATATATTGATGAGCTGTTAGATTCGTTAAAAGCTAAGGCAGATAATTTCAACGAACAAGTCCAATTACTCAAAGAACTTTTTGAATCTCATTCTAAGGAATTTATTGATTCATTATTAGATATCATTACTCGTCAAAAAATAACAAGTATTGGTGGGCTTAATACATTTATTAATGATTTGTTTGGACCTGCAGAACCACTCGACCAAGATGTTGACGGAGTTAGAATTATGTCTATGCATCAAGCAAAAGGTTTGACAGCAGAAGTAGTTTTTATTGTAGCCTGCGAGGAAGAATATATACCTGGAAAAAATGATATAGATGAAGAAAGACGTCTCCTATATGTCTCATTGACTAGAGCTAAACATTACTTATTTATTTCTTATTGTGTTGATAGAATTGATCAACAAAGGCATACCGGTTATAAAAAAATTGATACTACAAAAAGAAATTTATCTCGTTATCTCGAAGGAATTCCAAACATTAAATCAGAGATAGGAATTAATTATAAACTGGATGCTAGCTAACAAGTTCTTCAAGACCGGCCGCTTTAAAAATAGCGGCATTTGTGTGGTAATAAAGTTTTGTTGTAAAAGTTAGTTGCTCTTTAAAGTAAGTTACAATAAAAAAGTTATTTCAAAATTATTGGCTTTTGTGTTTTAAATAGCATGGCTGTCTTGGGTGGCGGCTTAAAAACAAGGCCGTTATATGTAAATAAGATGAGGTTAAAATGGTATCCAAAATAATTTCTGGTATATTATTTATCCTAGCCCTTAATTTTATTTCCACTGTAAATGCTCAACAAAGTGATCTTGACATAATTAAAAAAACTACTGTTTTTATTGGTGAATACAATTCAAAAAAGGAACCAATTTATCATGCTACTGGATTTTTGGTATCTATTAAAAACATATTTCATCTAGTAACTGCTAAACATGTTATCATGGAATTAATTGATGATAAATTTACTGGTAAACTATTAGATGAAAATTATCAAGTATTCTTCAATTCAAAAGAAGGCATATTATTATCGCGTTCTCTAACTGAAATCAAAAATCAATACAAAGTGAATTGGATATATGATTCTAACCCAAATATTGATTTAGCTATGATTCCTTTTGCGATAGACACCCTTCACGATGACTTGCGTGTTATACCTGACAACTTCTTTTTATCTTCAAATAAAATCTATGAGGTTTATGATGTGTTCTTTGTCTCTTTTCAGCCGGGCTTACAATCAAGAAATAAAATAAATCCTATAATTCGCATAGGAGCCGTAAGTTTAAAAAATGAAGACAAATCATTTTTTATTGATGCATTTGCATTCCCTGGTAATAGCGGAAGTCCCGTATTTCTCAAGCCTTCTTTTATAAGATCAGATAATCCTGGAATAGTAAATTTGGGTGGTGATCCATATGCAAATAAATTTATTGGAGTTATAGGAGAATATCTTCCATATCAAGAAGTAGCAATAAGTGTTCAGTCTAAGCGTCCAAGAGTTGTATTCGAAGAAAACACCGGTTTATCAAAAGTCTGGTCAGTTGAATATATTAATAACATTATTTCTTCATCCTCTTTTCAGACTCAGTTGAATCGCTTGTTACAAATAATTAAATAAAGAGTTTACATAATTCGCCGCTCAACATCCGGTAGAATGCACCGGACAGGCTGGACAGCCCTGCATAAAACTGCCGGTTAGCGGCAACGCCGTTAGGCAGTAAAAAATACTATTTCATTTACTATTAAGTGTAAAGTTATTAAAATAAAAGATACACTAATATGTGTGAGAGTGACGGTAAATCTCAAGTTATAAGGGGACTAGTACTTGAAGGTGGTGGAGCTAAAGGAGCTTATGCATTTGGTTGTCTCCAAGCATTGAAAAACGCGGGAATTACATTTGACTCTATTGCTGGTTCTTCAGTTGGTGCTCTTAATGCTGCACTTTGGTCAGCCAATCGACTTGACAATGGTGAAGCATTCTGGCGTTCTCTTAGTCTCCGTTCAATTTGCAAACCACGTTTTAAATTTCTTATATATCTCCTCTTTCCATTCCATCTTTTGAGTGTTACAACAGATTCAAATATGCGATTTCAGTCTACTAAAGGAGTTCTTCATATAATCGGACGTCGAGTTTTGATGTTTTTATTTACTCTTTGGGGTGCGATTGTAGCCTTTGGTATTGCATTAGTATTTGGAAATTCCTCTGAACACTCTATGAGCTTTTGGGACGGATTTAAAAGAATATTTGAAATATTCTCGTTCAGAAGAATACCTGCAGAAATGCCATTATGGTTAGGAATTGGTATCAATATATTCTTTATTTCCATTCTATTATATTCTGCTATATTCATTTTTCTGAAAGTAGTGCCCCCAATTGGCTCACTAATTTGGAGGCACCTTAGATTAACTCTCTTTGATACTTTGCCACTTCGTAACTTGATTGGATTTGCTTTCTCCGGATCCAAACTTGCTATACCCACATATGTTACATTGTCAAAATGTGAATTAGCATTTGATCCTGACAAACCGAGCATTTCATATTTTATTCCTTTTGGTAATGGTCCTGCTCTTTGGAAACCATTCGCTTCTGAAATACAGATACCCATTTATGAAAAACTTTCTGATTCACAATCGAATCAATTTACAGATCTGTTAGTCGCCACTACAGCTCTTCCACTAGGATTGTTTCCTAGTGTTCAATTAGATGGGAAAGATTATTTTGACGGTGGAGTTTCAGATAACCTTCCATTGTGGCCGTTGTTAAACATTGAAAACTGCAATGAAGTGTGGATCGTACGTTTACAACCATTAGAACATGAAAATGACTTAGTGAATCATTGGCAGAAAGTGGATAGAAAAATTCGCGTTCCTAAATTATCAATTGATGATGCACGTAGTATGTTTGAAGCTATAAGGGGCAAATCTCCGCATAGCCAATTTGAGAAAAGTAGCATCGAGCCACCTGTGAACATCCCATTCCACCAGTTTCCGAATAAGGTTCGATTAATTACGATCGCACCCAAGAAAAAACTTGGCAAGTTCTTTAGTGGAACTATGAACTTCAAAGCAAAATATGCACAGCGCTTGATTGCTCTTGGTAAAGCGGATGCAGAAAGGATAATCAGTAACATGAGTTTTCTTTGAAAAAATAATGAAATTATTACTCGGATTTTTTATATGTAAAATCAATCAACTGCCTAACCAGCTTTTCAACACGACCGCGTTTTCAGAACGGCTTTATTCTGATTTTAGGTTTGATGAAAAAGGCAAGCATTGTTTGTAGCATTGTTCTGTTAAATAAAATTCTTAAAACTTATTGGCAATAAATTTACAGTTCATCAATACTGTTCGGGGTGAACTGGTGAAAAGTCACGTCGTTATACTGCTTAATATTTTCTGAAGTCAATATCAGTTCTTTTGTCAAAATTATGTTAAATTTATAGAAAAGATTAGAATATTATAGGATTTGAAATGTCCGAACCAAGTTTGAGCTATGTGAGCAAAAATATACTATTCCCAAATGAGAGAGAAAAGCTTTTTGATCAATATAAACATATTATTGAAACAAACTACACTTTAAACAGAACCTTAGTCAGCTTCCAAGCAAACAAAAAAGAACCATTTTACAGATGGTTAAAGTACAAAGAAGGCTTTTCTAAAAAATTAATAGATTATTTCATCGAAAAATATCATCCATCAAAGGGCCATATTTTAGATCCATTTGCTGGCTCGGGCGCAACTTTATTTGCGGCTAGAGAAAAAGGTTGGGAATCTACGGGAGTTGAACTTCTCCCAATCGGTATTTTTAATGTTGAAGCTAGGTTATCTGCGGAAAAAGTATCATTAGATAAATTCAAAAGAGAGGTTGATTCTTTTTGGGAATCTTTTGAAAATACTACAATCAATACTTCCATCATCAAACATATATCAATTACTAGAGGAGCATTTCCAGAAGAAAACGAAAGCAGCCTAAATCGATATTTAGCCTGCTGTAAAAGCATATCGGATTCTTCCATTAGAAAGCTTCTTGAATTTGCAGCATTTTCTGTGTTAGAAGAAATTAGTTTTACTAGAAAAGATGGGCAATACTTGAGATGGGATTCAAGGGCGAATCGATCCTTTGGTAATACTGAGTTTAATAAAGGGGAAATTTACAATTTTATTAAAATCGTTAAAGAAAAAATTGATGAAATATTTATTGACCTTTCACCACATCATAATCTTGAACTTTTCTCTAGAGAAGAAGCTCAAACCGAATTGATTGATCCGATAATTCTACAAGGTTCCTCTCTTGATGTTTTACCTAGAATGAAGTCCGATATATTTGATTTTGTAATGACATCGCCTCCTTACTGCAACAGATACGACTATACAAGGACTTACGCTTTAGAACTTATATTCTTAAATAACAATGATGATGATGTGAAAAAACTTCGTCAAACTATGTTGACTTGTACTGTGGAAAATAAAGAGAAATTAAATTACTTAGAAAATCTTTATACTGAACTAAATCGTCCATCTGATTACAATTTGATCAATTCGATATACTATTCTCATCCTGCAATGACGGAAATTAATGATATACTTTCCAAATTAAATGGACTAGGCAAACTCAACAACTCAAACATTCCTAGAATGGTAAAGAATTATTTTTACGAAATGCTTTTTGTCATTTATGAAATGTATCGTCTTTTAAAATATAATGGTGTCGTTGTAATGGTTAATGATAATGTTAGATATGGAGGTGAGGAAATTCCTGTTGATCTTATTCTTTCTGACTTTGCAAAAATAATTGGCTTCAAAATAAAAAAAATATGGACTTTACCAACTGGTAAAGGTAATAGTAGTCAACAAATGGGTGAACACGGGAGAAGTGAGCTTCGTAAATGTGTTTACATATGGGAGAAATAAAATGCCTTTTAATAATCACATTAAAAAATGGGAAGATTTAGTAACAACACAAGAAGCGACAAGAAAAGGATTTGTAGCAATTGCTTTTGAAAAAAATGTTAAAGCTACACCTTTTATTCAAGAAGCAAGAATATTAAAAGTTTTTGCTGAAAAGGCAAAGAACGCAAAAGAACTGCTGAAGTTAGAAGAAATTTACCCCTCATTACTTTCAGCTTCTGGTTTAAGTGATAAAGCTCAAGGTCATCTAACAGAGTCAGATAAAAATGAGGCTATTTCACAATTAATTGAAAAATTTTTAGAACCTTCGGGCAAAGATTTTATTGAAGAGTTAATTTATAGATTTTTACTCACCAAAGGAGATGCTCTTGGTGGTATTATGAGAAATATTGCTGGTACTCTCGGTGAACGTAAATTGATACGAGCACTAATTTCAACTTTTTCTTTAAAAGGAATTAGTTTCAAATATTATCATAAAGATACTAAAACTTGGATAGCTGGTGATTCTAAAGATATGACTATTGACGAAAACACGAAGGGATTGTATTGGAAATATAAAAATAAAAATCGAACACTGGTATTAAATATTACTCCACCAGTCGTTAATAAAAACGTCGATTTGTGTTTATTTGATTGTGAATATAGCGAATACATAAATGGGGATGCCAATTCTATTCATACAAAACCTGACAAATACATTGCTCTTGGTGAATTGAAAGGTGGAATTGATCCAGCTGGAGCTGATGAACATTGGAAGACTGCAAATACCGCACTCGGTAGAATTAGAAATTCATTTAATGAACATAAATTATCTCCAAATACTTTTTTTATTGGTGCCGCAATCGAAAGAAGTATGTCCCAAGAAATATATAATCAACTTGTTGATAAAACATTGACTAATGCTGCCAATCTAACTAACGAAAAGCAATTAGTTTCTATATGTGATTGGTTATGTAATCTTTAATCAAAACGCAGTATAACAAGCCGCTCAACACGGACGGACGGCCTGGCATAAAAATGCCGGTTAGCGGCAACGTCGTTATCGATAGAATTTTTATGCTCAACACAATCTACATAGCCACAAGTCTGGACGGGTACATCGCGCGTTTGGACGGAAGCATCGACTGGCTGATGGATATTCCGAATCCCGACGGAAGCGACTTCGGATTCGGCGATTTCATAAAGCGGATCGACGCTATCGTAATGGGGAGAAACACTTACCAGACCGTTGAGGCGTTCGGTTCGTGGCCTTATACAAAGCCGGTCTTCCTCTTAAGCACTACTCTAAAGAAAGACCAGTTGAAATACCGGGATAAGGTTGAGATACTGAGCGGAACGCCGGAGGAGATCGTAAACACGCTTAACGGACGCAATTACAGAAACCTCTACATCGACGGCGGAGAAACAATAAGAAGATTTTTAGAACGCGGACTTATAGACGAAATGATAATAACAAAGATCCCCGTCCTGCTCGGCAGCGGTATTCCCCTCTTCGGCGGCATTGAGACGGAGCAGAAATTCAGACACGCAAAAACGGAAATACTCAACGACTCGCTCGTAAAAAGTTATTACGAAAAAATCTAAAGGGGCTTTTATGAAAGCTTCCGATAAGCCGATCATAATCGAAGAGAGATACAACGCTTCCGTTCAGAAAGTCTGGGACGCACTTACAAACATCGACAGGATGCGCCTCTGGTACTTCCAGAACATTCCCGACTTCGTACCCGAAGAAGGATTTACTACACAATTCAATGTTGAGAGCGGCGGGCGGGACTTCCTACACATATGGAGGGTTACGGAAGTAATACCTCTTCAGCTGATTAAATACTCCTGGGAGTTCGTTGGGTATCCCGGCAGATCTACCTCCGCATTCCATTTATTCAGCGATAACCAGTCGACTCTTCTCCGTCTGGTTGTAGAGGTTCAGGAGGATTTTCCGGAGTTCATACCGGAGTTCCGGCGCGAGAGCTGCATTAACGGCTGGGAATATTTTTTAAAGGGAAACCTTAAAATCTTTCTCGAGAAATGATTTTTAATATTTACTTAAGATCAATAAATGCCTCTCCTCCCTATCTTAAAAATAAAACCGTATCTTAACGGTATCCAAAATCAGAAAGGAAAAGAGAATGAATAAATTAACCGGCCTCCTGCTAATTCTTTTAATTATTGCCGCCTGTTCTCCGGATGAAAAGAACGCATCTAAAGATGAAACTCCCGGCAAAAACGCAGCGGCTTTAAATGACACCACTCCAAAGGTTACCGGGATTGGTGGAATCTTCTTCCGTTCGAAAGATCCCTCCAGGGTAAAAGAGTGGTACGGAAAGAACCTTGGATTGGCAATCGACCTCTACGGTTCGGTATTCGAGTTCAGGAACGCCAACGATCCGGGAGAAGTAAATTATCTCCGCTGGGCTCCATTCGAAGAGAAGACCGATTATTTCGATCCTTCCAAAAAAGATTTTATGATCAATTACAGAGTTAGAAACCTGAAAGGATTGATCGCGAATCTTAAAGCCGCAGGCGTGACCGTCCTGGGTGAAATACAGGATTATGAATACGGCAGTTTCGCGTATATCCTAGACCCGGAAGGAAACAAGATTGAGCTCTGGGAGCCGGTCGATTCTGTCCTGACAAAAATGGGCGGTGTTACAACCAAATAATTTTTTTCCAGGTAAATGGAAAAATCAATGAAAAATATTGAAGGATTGAGAGCCGCTTCGGAGGAACTTAAAGAATGCCTGAAGAAAAGCGATACGGAACGGCTTAGTGAATTGATATCAGGCGATTACCGGGGATTCAGCTTAAACGGTACTGTTGAGACGAAGAAAGAGATTATCGACTGCTATGCGCCCGGAAAAGTTGTAATAACAGAATACAGTGTTGAAGATGTTCATTACGAAATCTCGGGAGAGCTCGGGATTGTCTCCGGCAAAGGATTTATCGCGGGCAGTTTTAATGAGTATAAGTTCAGTCACAACGTTCTCTTCACGGATATTTTTAAGTATGAGGGAAATTCCTGGAAGTATTACAGGTCGCATGAGACTGAAATAAAATCTTAAAAGACAAAAAGGATGGTTGAGAATCTCATAATACCCCGGCAGAACTTATTGGCAGATTAAATAAATTTATAGATTTCAAATAAGTATCGGTTCATTTATAAATCACTTAACAGTTTTCCATTTTATAAAATCATGAGTTATCGAATGAAACTGAGACGGAGTTTAGTCTTTATATTATTTGTACTGAATATATCTGGATTAAACGCGCAGTGGACCGAGGTTACAAACCTTCCTGAAATAAGGCAGCTTAAATGTATTGATGCTATCGGAGAAAACTTTGCTGTAATCGGTACATACCCGCAGGGAGTATTCGTAACAACTGACGCTGGAAGATCGTGGTCCGTAAAACCGATTCCTTACAGTTATCCGGTCGATATCTCAGCCGTTAACGAAACAACTTTTTATGCCGCTCTTGGAAACGGTAATTTCATCAAAACAACTGACGGCGGAGATTCCTGGACAGAATTTTATACAAATCCCGGCAGGACTTATTTTGCAAATTATATCGAAATGTTCAGTCCGATTGAAGGGATCGGTATGGGAGACGCTCCTGGAACTGGATCGGTAAAAACACTTATTCCTTTGTTTATAAGGATGACCAACGGAATTGACTGGCTGGAAACATGCAGGCAACAGCTTGGAGGAGGCGCGGCAGACGGCTGGCAAAGTGTTGATTTCGTTGATAACGATGTCGGTTTTTATTCACCTAAAGGCGGTCCACCGCCGAGATGGTTATGCAGAACTTACGACGGCGGAATTAACTGGGAGGAGACTCAATTCGGAGTCTATGCTAATGTTCTAAAATTTTATGACCGGGACTACGGATTTCTTGCGGCTGTTCCGAATCTCTACCGTACAACGAACGGGGGCAATAGCTGGACTGATTTTCCGCTGACTCAAAACACGAATGATTCTCCAGCGCGTGATATCGAGTTTGTTCCGGATCATCCTGAACTCCTCTGGATCAGTTCTTATTCAAGACTTTTACTAAGCAGTGATTCCGGGAAAACTTCTGTTGAACAGGTTATCCCCTACGCTTTTCATCCTTTCGATATTGAATTCGGAAATCAAAGAACCGGCTGGATTACAGGCAGCGACGGCAGATTAATCTATACGAATAATTGCGGAGGATTGATAAGCGGTTCAGCCGATCACAGACCGGTTCCAGAAGAGATTGAATTGTTTCAGAATTATCCCAATCCTTTTAATCCTGTCACAACAATCCGGTTTTCTGTAGGATGGAAAAACGCAGGAGAGATTGTTTCACTGAAAATCTTTGATCTTCTCGGTCGCGAAATAAAAACGCTTGTGGATGAATTTAAACCGCCCGGATTTTATGAAGTTACTTTCGACGGAACCGATTTATCTAGCGGTGTCTACTTCTACAGGATTAATTCGGGGAATAATTCATTAATCAGAAGTATGCTTTTAGTCAAATAATTACGTTATATTTTCCTTCAGATAGTTTTGGGAATAATAGGCTCAGAATAATTCAATATCAATTTCCGAAAGGATAAAATGGAAGCAGAATATAAATCGCAGTCATCTCATAAATTAATTTTCTACGGTATACTCCTCTTTCTCTTCGGATTACTAACGGGTTTTCTAATACCCGCACTTCAGAATCCGAGGATGGGATTATCGAGTCATCTTGAAGGAACGATGAACGGAATGCTTCTGGTTCTGTTCGGACTAATCTGGCCGAAGCTTAATCTATCCGATAAAACACTCAGATGGGGATTTGTGCTCGCGCTTTACGGTACATTCGTAAACTGGGGTACTACTCTTCTGGCCGCAGTATGGGGCGCGGGAAGCGAAATGATGCCGATTGCAGGCGCGGATATGACCGGAACTCCATTCCAGGAGATACTTATCAAATTCGGATTGATCTCCCTCTCAGTATCAATTGTCGCGGTCTCTGTTCTGATACTTTTGGGATTAAGAAATAAATTAACCCTTAAATAGTGTTTGATTCGTGAGCAGAATATTTTGAGGAATAATTTTACTCATCGGGAGTAATAACATGAATTTCTTAAAAAGAAGTGAAGTGTTTCAGATGGGAATGCTGGATATAGCTCTTTTAAAAATTGCTGTATTTGCAGCTACTCTTCTCCTCGCAAAATTGTGGGCGCCTGTTCTAAGTCTCGACTGGTACTGGTATCTTATAATCTGGATCCTTGCGGCGGTAAAACCTCTCCTCTCATTTTTTAAGTGAAGGGATCATTCAAGTTCAGATATCAGTAGGTACTTTTATTTTTTCCATTATGAATCTATATTTTTTTTAATTCCATAATCCCCTATCTTTGCAAAGACTAAAACAGAGATTGCATGTACGACATTAAAGAGCTAATCCAAAAAGCGGTCGAAGCCAAATCCAAAGCCCTTCCGACATATTCAAACTTTCATGTAGGAGCCGCATTATTAACCGAGAGCGGCAAAATATATCAGGGCGCCAATATCGAGACTTCATCCTACAGTTTAACCATATGCGCAGAAAGGACAGCCGCATTTGCGGCAATACTTGACGGGCACAGGAAATTCAAAGCGATTGCCCTAACAGGCGATACGGAAGATTTCCTTCCTCCATGCGGAGCCTGCCGGCAGGTTCTTGCAGATCTTTGCGGAACCGATCTCGATGTTATCTTTATTAACAGTAAAAATGAAACCAAAGTAGTTAAGCTGAAAGAGCTGATCCCCTTTTCATTCAGTGAGGAGTTTTTAAAGAAATGATGGAATTCCAGGCACACGCAACACCCAAGGAGACCGGCTGGATTGAAGTAGTTGCCGGATGTATGTTCAGCGGCAAGACCGAGGAACTGATACGCAGATTGAGAAGAGCCAAGATCGCCAAACAGAACGTTAAAATTTTCAAACCGAAAATTGATATACGCTACTCGGTGGGCGATATCGTTTCTCACAGTGAACAATCGATGCCTTCAATTCTGGTTGAGAACGCAAAGGAGATACTGGATTACGTTGATAATGCCCAGGTGGTAGGTATAGACGAAGCGCAGTTCTTCAATGCCGATCTTATCGAAGTCTGCAATAAACTGGCCAACGAAGGTAAAAGAGTAATTGTAGCCGGGCTCGATCAGGATTACCGCGGCATTCCATTCGAACCGATGCCGCAGCTTCTTGCAATTGCCGAGTATATAACCAAAACACTTGCAATCTGCGTCAATTGCGGAAATCCCGCCGATAAAACACAGCGTAAGGTCGTTTCATCGGAAAGAGTTCTTGTTGGAGCGGCCGACAGCTACGAAGCCCGCTGCAGAAAATGTCATTACATTCCCGAATAAAAAACTGGTGATAAATGGATTTCACTTCATTGTTACGCGGCATTCTAGGTATAGCTATTCTTTTAGGAATTGCTTTCCTTATATCGAACAATAAAAAGAAGATCAACTGGCGGCTGGTTCTAAGCGGTCTGGCAATTCAGATTGTCCTTGCCATATTCATCATAAAAGGCGATCAGCTCGGAAGTTTTTTCGGTCCGCTCGGATGGATTAAAGAATTTTTCCGTTTCGTAAGTTCATTCTTTGTATTGATATTGAACTTCACTTCCGAAGGAGCGAGATTCGTTTTCGGTAGCCTCGGACTCGGACCCGGCAACGAGGGAAGTATAGGTGTCTTCTTCGCGTTCCAGGTATTGCCTACAATAATCTTTTTTGCGAGTCTGATGTCTCTCCTCTACTATTTGGGAGTTATGCAGAAAATAGTTCAGGGGATGGCGTGGTTCATGGCAAGAGTAATGGGAACGAGCGGCGCTGAATCATTGTCCTGTACCGCAAATATATTTGTCGGACAGACCGAAGCCCCATTGATGATAAAACCGTATTTGAAAGGGATGACGCAGAGCGAGCTTCTTACAATTATGGTCGGCGGAATGGCTACTATAGCCGGCGGAGTAATGGCGGCATACATTCAAATACTCGGAACCGCATTCGCACAGGCGAACAACATTCCGATTCAGGAAGCGCAGCTCCTGTTCGCTACGCATCTTCTCGGCGCGAGCGTTATGGCAGCACCTGCCGCCCTGCTTGTTTCTAAAATAATGTTTCCGGAGACCGGCGAACCTGAGACAAAAGGGACCGTAAAAGTATCTGTCGAAAAGAACGCATCGAATGTAATTGAAGCTGCAGCCGTAGGCGCAAGCGAAGGTTTAACACTCGCTTTAAACGTAGCAGCAATGCTGATTGCGTTTATTGCTCTTATAGCACTCATAAATTATTTCCTCGGATGGGTCGGCGATCTATTCGGATTCAACAGATATCTTACTCAACAGTTCGGAAATAAGCTTTCACTGCAGCTTTTATTCGGTTCGGTGCTTCAGTTCCTTGCTTACGGAATCGGTGTTCCGTGGGAGAGCGCCTATCACTTCGGAAGCCTCATCGGCACCAAGGTGGTTCTCAATGAATTTGTAGCTTATCTCGATATGAGTAAACTCGTTGAGATGAAGTCCCTGATGGATGAAAAAGCAATATTAATGGCTACATACGCTTTGTGCGGATTTGCAAACTTCAGTTCGATAGCTATTCAGATCGGCGGAATATCCCCGCTGGCGCCCGACAGAAGAACCGACCTGGCAAAGCTTGGAATCCGTGCTGTTATCGGAGGAACAATATCGACGCTTCTAACTGCAACTCTGGCGGGTATTTTGTTTTAATGGTGAATCTGAACGAGAAATACCGGCCGATAATTGAATCGATGAAAGCGGAAATTCCGTTTGAACCGGAAATCTGTATTGTACTCGGCAGCGGATTAGGCGACTTTGCAGAGAAAGTTAAGACAGTCAAATCATTCTCCACCGCATCATTGCCCGGTTATCCCAAATCGACAGTTGAAGGACACCAGGGCTATCTTCACTTCTCTGAATATGCCGGTAAAAAACTTCTGATAGTTCAGGGAAGAATTCATTTCTATGAAGGATATAAACTATCCGAGTGTATTATACCTGTTCATCTTGCCGCTAAGCTGAACTGCAAAAAAATAATTCTTACAAATGCTGCCGGCGGAATAAACACCAATTTCAAGCCGGGCGACCTGATGCTTATCTCCTCATTCAACGGAACCGCAATTAAAAAAGAATTAACGGAAGTATTAGGACTTACAACAATTGACAGGCGGAACGGGTTTATTGATTTCCCTTCCGGAGAGATTAATGATAAAATAAAAATTGCCGCGCTGAAGGAAAAAATCTTATTAAGAGAAGGTGTTTACTGGTTTACTAAAGGCCCCAGCTACGAAACTAAAGCGGAAATAAAAATGATGCAGAAGTTCGGCGGCGATGCCGTCGGGATGTCCACATTCCACGAAGCCGTATATGCTTCTTATTTGGGTCTTAAAGTCGGGGCAATCTCCTGTATAACAAATTTTGCTGCCGGGCTCTCCTCGCAGAAATTATCCCATTCGGAAGTGATGGAAACAGCCGAACATGTAAAAATCGATTTCGAGCGGCTTGTAAAAAAAATAATCGAACTGATCTGATTAGTTACCTAAGATTGTAGCAACCATTCCAGCCGCCGATATAACCGCGGTTTCAGTCCTTAACCTGTTCCCTGTCAGCTTAACGAAGTAACATTTTTTCGTCATAAATATTTCTTCATCCGCAAAGCCACCTTCCGGACCGAAAACAAAGTAGAAATTTTCATCACCGAATGAGGGACCGGAAGTTGAAAGGAATTTGTCGAGTTTTAAGCCGGCTGTCTGCTCGAAAATAATCCGTTTACCGGGTAAACCTGCGATTTCGGAAACTGATCTGAGATGTTGTACAGTCGGTAAGTATGACCTTAAAGATTGTTTCATAGCAGCCATTAGAACTTTCTGCCATCTGTCGATCTTCGGACCTTTGGCAACGGTCCTGATCGAATCGAAGATTATGAAATTTGTTATGCCAAGCTCAACACATTTCTCCAGGGCAAATTCAAAACGGTCCTGAGTCCTTAACCTCGGGATACAGAAGAATATTTTTTCCAGCGGATTGCCGTAATGCAACACTTCACTAATAGAGCATTGAATACTGTTCTTGGAAATTGATTCGATCCGGCTCTTGAATATATTTCCTTTTCCATCAGTAACAGCAAGCGGATCGCCTTCCCTGTGCCTCATAACATCTTTTATGTGATGAACTTCTTCACCCGTAATGGATATTTTATTCTCAATTACTGGATCGGGTGAGTAATAGAGATCTGTATTAGAAAGAAAATCCGGTGCCAATTAATATTTCTCCTATGCCGTATTTATTGAATGCATACTCTAACCTAAGCGCATTGTAAGGTAGCACTAAAATAGTTAATCCGAAACCGTAACCCGGATAAAAATCAGAAAATCTGAACCGATGATTATTATTAAAAACCTGACCCGCATCGGCAAATGCAGAGAGATAAATGCCGATTCTGGCAGATGTTAACTGTTGCGGAATTAACGGGATTTTAATACTGAAATCAAATTCTTTGATTAAAGGATAGCTCATTTCCACAGATGCAATAATTGAATTATTCCCTTCATGATTATCATTACTGTAGCCACGTACATATTCTCCGTAACCGAAGTAGGAATAATCATAGTAAGGAATAAATCCTCCGAAGGTATGACGGAATGCGAATCTCCACCTTGCCGAAAGATCGCTAATAATGCTCCTGTATTCCCTGAAATCAAACTCGAATACATTGTAGCTTATGCTGTTTATTCCGAACCCGTTATGTTTTAGTGATACGGAAGAAAAAATTCCATTCTGGGAGAATTGCTTCAGGTCCCTCGAATCATAATCATAATTGACTTTAAGAGAGAGTACTCGATCTATCGGCCTGCCCGATGCCGTAATCCTCCCTTTCGATTCTTCCGGTCCCTCAATATAATCGAAACCTGCAGTGCCATATAATTCGTTGAACTGATCAATTCTCTTACCGAGTGAAAAGCCTATAGAATAGAATTTATATTCGAAATCACCGCCGTAAATTGTTTTAGCATATTCACTTTTATTGCTGAGTTTAAGAAATGATAATCCGAAACTGATTCCGAGATTATTCTTAAAATCGAATGCAGGATTTTGATATAAAAGTGCAAAGTAGGGATCGTAACCGAGACTAATTACGGAACGGAGGTGCTCGTTCCGCCCCCTGAAATTCTTGAATGAAAGATTGACACCGAAGGAGTATTTGCCTGAAGCCTCATTATTGCGCCTTATAAACGGAATAGGATAGATATACCAGCTTTCTGCCAGGTCGATAATTACATTTTTTTTATCCTGATCGGACGACGCTTCAGTTTTAAGATCAACCCGCGTGAAAAGCCGGAGACTGAATATCCGCTCCCTGTTATAGCGCAGATCAGAGGTTGAGACCACATCGCTCGATTTAAATGTTAATTCACGGAGGATTATATATTCCTCGGTTATATCGTTGCCGGAGATCTTAATTGAATCGACAATAAAATATTCGTTATCAACATAGAGTGAATCGGGAGCAGCAGTAAGAATGGATTGAAGAAAAATAAAAATGCCGGCTGCAGTTATGAAGTATTCCTTTTTAAAGAATTTCATTGCAACCGGCTTTCTGATTAACTCTTCGATGAAAATGATTTACAGTTATTGTATTCAACAAAAATGCATTCATCCTGAATTGTAATAATCCCCTTTTCAATAACAGGCTTAACTGCATTATCGTTTCTAATACCCTGCTGAAGCCAGAGGGCTTTAGGATTTTTCTCAAGCACTTCTTCAATTAGAGCGGGAATATCTTCGGAGCGCCTAAACACATTAATTATATCCACTTGATGCGGAATATCTGAAATAGATTTGTATACTTTTATTCCGTCCGCATCTCCATCACCGAACGAGGGATTTACTCCGACAACATCATAGTTATGATCAGCAAGGAACGAGGCAATCTTTCTGCTCGTCTTCCACTTTTCCCTCGAGATTCCTACAACCGCAATTGTTTTAGAATCTTTTAAGAGCCGGCATATATTTACTTTATTATCCGTATTCATCACTCACATGTCATTTATTCGTAATCACTTACCGGTAAACAGCTGCAGACAAGATTACGGTCGCCGTAAGCATTATTAACGCGTCCTACGCCGGGCCAGAATTTATTTTCCCTTACATAGTTTGCAGGGAAAGCAGCTTCTTCACGGGTATATTTATGATTCCATTCATTTGCAATTACAACCTCTGCAGTATGGGGAGAATTCTTAAGAGGATTATCGGCTTTATCCCAGTTCCCTTTTTCAACATTCTCAATCTCTTTTCTGATGGCAATCATAGCGTCGCAGAAACGGTTAAGTTCGTATAACGATTCGCTTTCAGTCGGCTCAACCATTAGAGTACCAGGTACCGGGAAAGAAACTGTTGGAGCATGAAAACCATAATCCATAAGTCTCTTAGCGATATCCTCAACTTCAATGTTTGCAGACTGTTTAAAATTGCGCGTATCAAAAATCAATTCATGAGCAACAAAACCGTTTGCCCCTGTGTAGAGAGTTGGGTAATAACCATTAAGTTTTGCTTTTATATAATTGGCATTAAGTATTGCAACCTTAGTAGCAAACGTTAATCCTTTACCGCCCATCATTTTAATATATGCATAAGGAATAACCAGGATGCTCGCACTGCCCCAAGGCGCAGCCGAAACAGCGTTAATCGCCTTATCGCCTCCGGTCTTAACAACCGGGTGGCCGGGTAAAAACGGCGTTAGATGATCGGCTACTGCAATCGGTCCCATACCGGGTCCGCCCCCGCCGTGCGGAATAGTAAATGTTTTGTGAAGATTGAGATGGCATACATCCGCGCCGATAGAACCGGGGCTTGTTAAACCGAGCTGAGCGTTTAGATTAGCGCCATCCATATAAACCTGACCACCGCAATCATGTATGATTTTGCAGATTTCGATTATCTCCTCCTCAAAAACTCCGTGAGTTGAAGGATATGTAACCATAAGCGAAGAGAGTGAATCCTTATACTGTTCGGCTTTTGCGCGGAGGTCGGCTAGATCGATATTCCCTTTCTCATCACACTTTACAACAACAACTTTACCGCCTGCCATTACAGCGCTGGCAGGATTTGTACCGTGTGCAGAAGCAGGGATCAGCACTACATCGCGGTGAAAATCACCACGGCTATGATGGTATGCTCTTATAACCATCAGACCGGTATATTCACCCTGAGCGCCGGAATTGGGCTGCATCGAGACGGATTTAAATCCGGTCATAAGTGCCAGATCGTTTTCAAGTTTTGTTATCAGTTCTTTATAGCCTGCGGTCTGATCGGAAGGAGCGAACGGATGAATCTCTCCAAATTTGCTCCAGGTAACGGGAAACATTTCTGTTGAGGCGTTAAGCTTCATAGTACAGGAACCGAGCGGAATCATAGATTGCGTAAGCGAAAGATCCTTCTTCTCAAGTCCTTTAATATATCTGAGCATTTCCGTTTCTGCGTAATATGAATTGAAAACAGGATGAGTCAAAAAATCCGACTTCCGTTTCAATTCCGCCGGGATGCTATCGGCGTTAAGATTAGAATTAATATCCGGAATCTTGCGGTTTACTGCTGATGCAAATATTCCGGTAAGGGCCATAACATCGTTAATTGTATCTGGTTCCGCTATCGAGATTCCAAAAGTCTTATCGTCAATAATTCTCAGGTTAATTCTTTTTTCGAGAGCCGATTTATTAACGCGACCCGCTTCTCCGGAACTACTCATAACCACTTTCAGAGTATCAAAATAATTTTTATTTAACTGTTTAATTCCAAGCTGATTCAGATTATCAGAAAGCAGAGAGGCAAGGTTGTTTATCCTGCCGGCAATTGCTTTAATACCTTTAGGACCGTGATATGTTGCGTACATACCAGCCATAATAGCCAGAAGAACCTGAGCGGTGCAGATATTACTGGTTGCGTGTTCTCTTTTAATATGCTGTTCACGTGTCTGAAGAGCCATTCTAAGAGCTCTTTTACCCTGGCTATCAACGGAGACACCGATAATTCTTCCCGGAATCTGGCGTTTGAATTCATCCTTGGTAGCAAAGAATGCCGCATGAGGTCCGCCGTATCCCATCGGGACACCGAATCGCTGAGCGGAACCGACTGCAATATCGGCACCGAATTCGCCGGGAGGAGTAAGAAGAGCAAGACTTAACAGATCTGCGGCTACAGCTTTATAGATTCCTTTAGAAGAAGCTTCTTCAAAAAGTTTTCTGTAATCATATATCTCGCCATCACCTGTTGGGTACTGTACAAATATTCCGAACAGGTCATCGGTCAGTTCAAGATTTTTAAGATTACCTATTCTTAATTCAATGCCAAGAGGAGCCGAACGGGTTTTAAGCACATCAACGGTCTGCGGAAAAACTTCGTCACTTACAAAGAAGACATTAGAATTTTTCTTATTGGTTTTTCTAACAGAATAAAGCATACCCATCGCCTCAGCGGCAGCGGTTGCTTCATCCAGAAGAGACGCGTTTGCTATCGGTAAACCGGTCAGATCAATAATCATAGTCTGAAAATTGAGAAGTGCTTCGAGCCTTCCCTGCGAAATTTCTGCCTGGTACGGAGTGTATTGAGTATACCATCCGGGATTTTCGAGAATATTTCTTCTAACCACACCGGGTGTTATAGTAGGATAGTAACCCATACCGATGTAGTTTTTGAAAATTTTGTTCTTTGATGCTACGTCTCTCAGATGATTGAGAAATTCAAATTCGGTCATCGGTTCATCAAGTTTCAGCTCATCTTTCAATTTAATCGATTTTGGGACAGTCTTCTCTATCAATTCATCCAGGGAAGAAACGCCAATAACATCAAGCATCTTTTTAATCTCATTTTCATCGGGACCGATATGGCGGTCAACGAATTTGTCGAAGAATTCGAAATTATTCATTTTAATCTCACTATAGTAAGGTTATTCAATTAAAGAGTTATTTTCGTCTTCAAATATAAATAAAAGGAGAGAATTCGGGATGTGATTTTCAGGATGAAATATTTTTATTTTTTGATCTAAGAGATGAAATGGCCTGCCGGGATGCCTCCTGCTCAGCGGATTTTTTACTCCTTCCCATTCCTGTACCATAAAGTAAATCCCCTATGTGAACTTCAATAGTAAATTCTCTTTTATGCTCAGGGCCTTCCATTTTTGTCACAACATACCTTGGGGGATCCATTTTTTTTGAATGTGTAAATTCAAGGAGCTGTCCTTTAAAGTTTTTATCTACCAGGAAGCTTTCGTCTTCCTCATAAGGATAAACGATGTTATTAAGTACAAACTTTTCAGCTTCCTGCAATCCTTTATCGATATAGATAGCTCCGATAATGGCTTCAAGTGAATCGGCCAGAATTGTTTTCAATCCTTCGAAAGAGTCGCCAATATAACGGTGATTATACATAAGGTAATTCTTCAGACCGAGATTTTCAGCCGTCATATAGAGACGTTCCCGATTTACGAGTGATGAACGTGCTTTGGTTAAAAAACCTTCCTCTTCTTCAACATAATTTTCAAAGAGGTAAGCGCCAACAATCATATTCAAAACCGCGTCACCGAGGAACTCAAGCCGTTCATTGGATTTTTCAAGGCCGGGATTAATTTCGAGGTAGGATCTGTGAGTAATAGCTTTAACAAAGTATGCCCGGTCTTCGATATTAAAACCGAGTTTTTCCTGAAGGGATTCTATTTTTGAAAGAATCTCAGCAGGAATTGTATTACTAATGATTCTTCGATTGAAAATCTTTTTAAGATTTTCAAAAAAACTTTTTAACAATCTTAACCTGTAAACTTCTTAAACAGCAAGCTGGCATTATGGCCGCCAAAGCCGAATGTATTACTAATAGCGTAATTAATTTCCCGTTTTGCAGCAACCTTTGGAGTATAATTAAGATCGCATTCGGGATCTGGATTATCCAGGTTTATTGTAGGAGGAATAATTGAATTCTGTATTGCAAGTGCGGTCGCAATTGCTTCAATAGCTCCGGCAGCTCCAAGCAAATGTCCGGTCATCGATTTGGTTGAACTTATTGCAAGTTTATAAGCATGTTCACCGAAAAGAGTTTTGATAGCTTTCGTTTCATTCAGGTCGTTTAATTCAGTCGAAGTACCGTGAGCGTTAATATAATCAACCTGTTCCGGTTGAATACCGCCGTCTTTAAGGGCTTCGCGCATAGAACGGTAGGCTCCTTCGCCGCCGGGCGGCGGGGCTGTAACATGGAAAGCATCGGCCGATAATCCGATACCTATGATTTCAGCGTAGATATGAGCGCCGCGTTTAAGAGCATGCTCTAGTTCCTCCAGAACGAGAGTACCGCCTCCGTCGCCCATAACAAAACCGTTCCTGTCTTTATCGAATGGGCGTGAAGCTTCAAGATATCTGTCGTTCCAGTTAGAAATTGCTCTGGCAGCACAGAACCCGGCTACGGAAAGAGGAATAAGAGAATATTCCGAACCGCCGCTGAAAATAATATCCGCAGAACCTCTTTGAATAAGCATAAAAGCATCCGCTATAGCATGAGAAGAAGTAGCGCATGCAGAGACAGTTGCATAGTTCGGTCCTTTGAGACCATACTTAATTGAAATTTGTCCCGCTGCAATATCGGGAATCATCATCGGGACAAAAAAGGGAGTTACTCTTCTGGGCCCTCCTTCGAGATAGGCCGAATGAACATCGGTGAGTGTTAAGATTCCACCAATTCCGCTTCCGAATACAACGCCGGCTCTTTCATTATCGATTTTGGAAAGATCAAGTTTGGAATCTTCGAGAGCCATTGCAGCGGTAGCAAGAGCATAATGAGTATAAGGATCCATCCTTTTGACTTCTTTTTTATCGATGTATGTCAATGGATCGAAATTTTTAACTTCACAGGCAAACCTGGTAGGGAAAGCGGAAGCATCGAACCGTGTTATCATATTCGCTCCGTTTCTGCCGCTAATCAATCCTTCCCAGTATTCACGGGTATTGTTTCCGATTGGAGTAACTGCACCCATTCCTGTAATTACAACTCTCCTATTGCTCATTATATCTCCAAAGAGTGTTTATGAATAAAGAAAAAGAGACAGTCCTAAAAGCTGTTTAGTCTTCCTGCTTGTAAAACTGTCCCAATAAATATTAACCTAATTTTTCTTTAAGGTATTTTGTAGCATCTCCGACAGTGGAGATTTTTTCAGCATCTTCATCAGGTATAGAGATATTGAAAGCAGATTCGAAACCCATAACAAGTTCAACGATATCGAGAGAATCTGCGCCGAGGTCGTTTGTAAATGAAGCTTCAGGTGTAATTTGAGATTCTTCTACACCGAGTTTATCCATAATGATTTCTTTTACTTTTGCTTCAACGTCCATTTAATGCTCCTTTAATGTTGATAATTATTAATTAGATAATTAATTACATTGTCATTCCGCCGTCTACTGCAATAACCTGTCCGGTTATATAATCAGCATCCGGCCCGCAGAGAAAACCAACAACGCGTGCAATATCTTCAGGTTTCCCCATTCTTTTCATTGGAATTGTCTGGGAGAGAATTTCTCTCTGTTTGTCATTCAAACTTTTAGTCATATCGGTCTCAATAAAACCGGGCGCTACACAATTAACAGTAATATTACGTGAAGCAACCTCTCTTGCAATCGATTTAGTAAAACCGACAATACCTGCCTTTGAAGCGGCATAGTTTGCCTGTCCGGCGTTACCGATTAGGCCGACAACCGAAGCGATATTGACGATTCTTCCATACCGCTGGTTAACCATGTGTTTCAGAACCGCTTTGGTATAATTAAAAACGCTTTTAAGATTAACATTGATAACATCATCCCATTCTTTTTCAGACATTCTGAGAAGCAGGTTATCGCGTGTAATACCGGCATTATTTATAAGAATATCGACGCCTCCCAATTTCTCAATAGCAGCATTAACCGTATCCTGAGCGGCTTCCAGAGAAGTAGCGTCGGCTTTAAATCCAATAATTTTTGTATCGAGGCTTCCGATTTCTCTTTCAATTTCCGCTGCACATTCATCACAGCTGTTATAAATGAAAGCAACATCCGAGAAGAGGACGCCGCAGCAGCTCTTAGAAGCTAATTCTTTAACTATTGCCTTACCAATTCCACGGGTTCCGCCGGTAACAATCGCTCTCTTATTTTTCGACTGCAATTTTAACTTCCTTAATTGAATTTAGATATTCATCTTTATATTGAAGCAATTCTTCAAATCCTTTTTCACCCAGCAGATATCTGATTTCTTCTTTACTATGCTCAAATATGGAAACAGTCTGATTCTGTTTTAAATTGCAATAATGCATCCTGTTAATATGTTCGTCATCAACTGTAAGAGCACCTTCAAAAATAACGAGCGGGAATAATATACAATACAACGGTTTATATTTCCACTTGTATTCTCCCTCCTGAATCGCCATTTTCTGGAGAGTGCAGAACCCCTGTTTATCAAGAAAGACACATTTACCGTTGTAGACTTCAGTACCAACGGCGACACCGGATTCGAAATCAGGATCAGCTTCAGGTTCCTCAAACCATTTATCTACATCTTTAATCTGAGAATCATCCATAGCCTGAATAATTCTTTCTTTAACACTCAGGATTTTTTCATATTCTTTTTTGTCGGTATAAACTCCGTAGTAACAGCATTCGCCGCTGCAGATACAGACATCGCATGCTTTTACAAACTTAACTGTGAAAATCTGAGGATCGATATACAATCCATTGATCTTCCTGGCAAATTTATTATTCATTACAAAAACCTTTCTACATCACTGAATTTATCAATACCGAAAATCTGAGCATCCGGATTAATTCTTTTAACCAGCCCCTGCAATACTTTTCCCGGTCCTATTTCATAAAACGTGTCAGCTCCATCGTTAATCATATTTAAGATAGTCTCTTCCCACCTGACAGGTTTAGAGAGCTGTTCGAAAAGAAAATTTTTAATCAGATGTTTATCAGTTACGGGTTGGGCGGTTACATTTGTGTAAACAGGAATTCTTGCATCATAAAACGGAGTAACATCAAGTTTAATTTGCAATGCATCTTTTGCCGAGGCCATTAAAGGAGAATGAAAAGCGCCGCTGACAACCAGTTCTTTAACAAGTTTAGCTCCTTCTCTTTTAGAAATCTCCATTGCGGCTTTAACGCCTTCAACTGAACCGGAAATTACTATCTGTCCCGGCGAATTAAAATTTGCACACTGAACAATTCCTTTGGAGGAAGCTTCTGAACAGATTTGTTCGAGCTTATCGGGCAAAAGTCCTACAACGGCTGCCATAGTTCCGGGTTGTTCAATACCGGCTTGAAGCATGGCCCTTCCGCGAGTATGAACAAGTTTAACGGCATCATAAAACTGAATTGAACCGGCCGATACCAATGCTGAGTACTCGCCAAGTGAATGCCCGGCTACCATTTCCGGCTGGAGAGTTCTTATTAAACTTGAAAGTATGACACTATGCACAAAGATCGCCAGTTGTGTTATATCGGTCTGCTTTAATGATTCTTCCGGCCCGTTAAACATAATATGGGATAAGGAAACTCCGATAGCTTCTTCGGCAGTCTTAAGCATTTCCCTGGCTTCAACGGAATTATCGTAAATATCTCTGGCCATACCAACATATTGAGAGCCCTGGCCCGGGAATATGAATGCGGTTTTTCCCACTAATCAATGCTCCAGGTAAGATAAATAGCGCCCCATGTATAACCGGCACCGAAAGCGGAGAGAACCAGGTTGTCGCCCTTTTTAATTTTTCCGTTCCTATAATATTCAGTTATACAGGAAGGAATAGTTGCCGCAGTAGTGTTACCATACCGGTCGATATTGATCATTACCTTGTCTTTAGATAGACCCATACGTTCGGCGGTTGCGTCTATGATTCTAAGATTTGCCTGATGAGGTACTAAATAGGCAATATCTTCTGACTTAAGATTATTTTTCTTCATTATTTCATAAGATACGTCGGCCATACCTTTAACAGCGACTTTAAAGACAGCTTTACCGTCCTGGTAGATGTAATGCCATTTATTATCCACAGTTTCGTGAGAAGCCGGTCGCAGACTTCCGCCGCCTTTCATATATAAATTATCTTTTCCAGTTCCGTCTACGTAAAGGATGGAGTCTTTAATTCCGTAATTAAGATCCTCAGTAGGTTCTAAAAGAACTGCAGATGCAAGATCACCAAATAATATGCAATTATTACGGTCGGTATAATCTGTTATTGAGCTCATTTTGTCGGAGCCGACTACAACTACCTTTTTATAAGCTCCGCTTTCAATCATCTTAGTGCCGGTTTCAAGAGCAAAGAGAAAGCCCGAACAAGCCGCAGAAAGATCGAAACCCCATGCCTTTTTGGCTCCTATTTTTTCCTGAATCAAGCAGGCAGTTGAAGGGAAAAACATATCCGGTGTAACAGTCGCAACGATTATTACTTCGATTTCTTCGGGTTTAAGGGAGGAATTTTTCATCAGGTCCTGAATTGCGAATGCGGCCATATCGCTTGTAGCGCCGTTCTCGATGATATGACGTTCTTTAATCCCGGTACGAGTGACAATCCATTCGTCATTAGTATCAACTATCGATTCGAAATACTTATTGTCTAATATTTTTTCCGGTACATACATACCGACAGCAGTAATTGCTGCGTTAAACTTTTTATCTTGTAACGGCATAATCTTTTAATGCTTCCTGAAATTTCTGAATTAAATTTTTATCGTGCATTTCTTTGGCTCTCAAAACCATATTCTTAATAGCGAGCGGAGTACTCGAGCCATGACCAATAATACTGATACCATTAACACCCAGAAGCGGAACACCTCCATGAGTCTGGTAATCCATATCGCTTAGTGAGGCTTTTAAAACTTTTTTTACAATCAATGCGTAGATTTTATTAAGTAAACCTTTTTTAGAATAATCTTTTACACGGGATTTAAGAAGAGTTAGAACACTCTCGCCGAATTTAAGAACGATGTTCCCGATGAAACCATCACAAACAATCACATCCACACCGCCTTTCAGTATATCTCTTCCTTCAACATTCCCGACAAAATTGAGTTTAGACTCCTTAAGCAGTTTGAATGCGGCCAGCGAAAGTTCACTCCCCTTAGCTTCCTCTTCACCGACACTGAGAACACCAATAGAAGGTGAAGCCGTATCAAATATTTCCCTGGCAAAGATTGATCCCATCACAGCATATTCAAATAGGTGCTGCGGTTTACTGTCTACACTGGCTCCCACATCAAATAAAAGGCAGAATTTGTTCTGGGATGTCGGGAATGAAGCGCCTATTGTAGGTCGTCCTACACCTTGAATACGTCCCATAATTAATGTGGATGCAGCCATCATGGCGCCGGTATTACCTGCACTTACAAATGCGTGGGCTTTCTTCTCCTTTACAAGTCGGGCTCCAACTACAATGGAGGAATCCTGTTTACTCTTTATGGCAGTTGTAGGAGTATCCCCCATCTCAATAACCTGAGATGTATGGTAGATCAATCTTTCATCGAGACTTATCTTCTCTTCTTCGGCAACTTTTAAGAGCTTCTCTTTGTCGCCAACCAGAATAAGGTCGAAGTCGCGCGATTTATTGTATGCTTCTAGTGCGCCTAATAAAACATTCTTAGGGGCATAGTCGCCCCCCATAGCATCAACTGCAATTACACACTTAATGTCAGTCTGATTATTAGTCATCTAAAAGATAGAATATTAGGATTCTGGTACGAACATAGATCTGCCGGCATAATAACCGCAGCTCGGGCACGCCCTGTGGCTAAGTTTCAATTCACCGCAGTTAGAACAACGGCTTAAGGTAGGAACAGTTGCCTTGTAATGTGTTCTGCGTTTATCTCTTCTACTCTTAGACATCTTGCGTTTCGGATTCGGCATCGTTTAACCTTTGTTTAGTTATTAGATTTCAATTTTTTTAATGGTTCCCAAATATCGTTATTTATTTCAATATGACAATTACATTTCTTCAGGTTCAGGTTTTTACCGCAAACGGGGCATAAACCTTTACATTCCTCGCTGCAGAGTTTTTTCATCGGAATCGCGATTTCCGTATACTCATACACATCCTTGCTTATATCAATCTTATCCTGTTCCGGAGAAAGATACTTTACATTAAAATCATCGGATTGTTGAATACTCTTCGAAAAAATATAGCTGAGTTGAAATACGGTGTTAATTTTCGATTCATATTCCGAATTACATCGATCGCACAAAAACCTGGAATTAACAGTTGCCTCGCAATTGAGAACAATCTGGTGCTGCGATTTATCCATACGGCAGTCAACCAGCACATTCCCGAAGAATAGATTCTCTAGACCCACTTTTTCGACGGGTTCATCGAATTCTAACTTATGGATGCCGTCGGAAAAATTTGTATATTTTATTATCATTTTAACAAAGAGCAAAAAATTGGGTCAAAATATAGTTACCAATTCATTTATAATCAAGAATTGCTTAAATAAGTGAATATAAGAGATAACTTGATATTTTCCCTTTATCCCATTATAAACAAACTAAATGAGCTCAAAAAATGCCTGTAAATGCCTCTTTGGTTGCCGCTGTAATCCCGATGATAATCTATCTAATAATTATTTGGCGGATGGATAAATATGACCGTGAGCCGTTCCAATTCCTTATAATCCATTTCCTATGGGGTGCTTTCGGTGCCATACTGCTTGGAATTCTCGGTTCGATTTTGCTGGGGTCATTTACCGGTTATACCGACGAAAGCAATCCTGATATTTCGCTGATACAGACAATTCTGTTTGCCCCGGTCTCCGAAGAAATTGCAAAAGGCTTGTTTCTTTTCTTTTCTGTTAAATCCAGAAAGTTTGATAATATAACCGACGGACTTGTCTACGGCGGAGCCATCGGTCTCGGATTCGGAATGACGGAGAACTTCACATATTTTATAACCTACGGCGAGACATTCTCTGAATGGATTTTTCTTGTAATTATCCGTTCAGGTTTTTCAGCAGTAATGCATTGCATATCCACAGCAACTTTCGGCGCGTTTTTAGGAATGGCGAAATTCAATCTGAAAAGTTCAAAGAGTTTGCTCCCTATAGCCGGTCTGTTCCTGGCGATTCTCTTTCACTTTTTATGGAATTTTACAGTCAGCTTCGACACTACTTTTTACTACGGTTTTGTTTTTATGATAATTCTCACATTCTTTTTCTTTCTCCTGTTCAAATACGCAATCAAAAAAGAGAAAGAAATAATAGAGCACGAATTGAAAGAGGAATTTGAATTATTAAACTTGCCAGTCGACCATATAAATATTATCAGTTCCTCTTTCCGCTTAAAAAAAGGATGGATTGATGAAAGAATCCGGAAACAGTATTTTAGGGCGGCGATTCATCTTGCATTCAAAAAAATGCAGAGCAGGAACAGTTCCGGATATCTTAAATCCGTTTCGGAATTTGAAGTTGAACAGCTTCGTGAATTAATTCGTAATTTAATGGCGTTCAATCACCCGGTATCAGATGAAAAATAGGATTGGAATTTTTGGCGGAAGTTTTGATCCGGTGCATACCGGACATCTCATTCTCGCTCAGTATGTACTTGAGCAAAGGAATCTAAACCGGATTATCTTCATACCCTGTCATATTTCCCCTCACAAAACCGGTCAGAAAATTACTTCCGGAGTACATCGTTTAAACATGGTAAAACTTGCGGTTGAAAATATCCCCTATCTCGAATTTTCCGATTATGAAATTCTAAAAGGCGACATTTCATACACGTACGATACTCTAAAACACTTTTCCGGTAATTACGATGAAATAGAACTGATAATCGGCTACGATAATCTGCTTGTTTTTGAAAAATGGAATAATCCGGACGAGATAATAAAACTTGCCCGCTTAATTGTTATAAAGAGAAAAACTGATATTATCGATGAAAGAAACCGGTTTTTCGATTCTGCCGTTATACTTGATACACCGACAATTGAAATCTCTTCAACTGATATAAGGGACCGTATAAGCCGAGGAAGGACGATCGATTTTCTTGTTCCTGAACCGGTTAAAAAATATATTTATGAAAAGAAATTATACCGTTAATTAATTCTATTTCATCATTCAAACAACCTTAGTAAACAAAGATTAAAATGAACCAGAATCAGTTGGTAGAAAAGATTTTTAATAATGAAAAACGTTTCGTTTCAAGAGCTATCAGTATAGTTGAATCCAACAACTCTAATTCGACTGAATTACTAAAAGAACTTCATAAGAAAACAGGTAATGCATATAGAATCGGAATTACAGGACCTCCCGGAGCCGGTAAATCGACACTGACCAATCAGCTAGCTAAATTTTACAGGAAAAATAATTTCAAAGTTGCAATCATAGCTGTGGACCCTACAAGTCCTTTTACAGGCGGAGCTCTTCTTGGCGACAGGGTAAGAATGACGGATATCGGTAACGATGAAGGAGTTTTTATAAGAAGTATGGCAACCAGGGGTAGTCTTGGAGGATTAAGCAAGAAGACAATTGACGCCGCCGATGTGCTGGATGCTGCCGGTTATGATTATATAATTTTCGAAACAGTTGGAGTCGGACAATCCGAACTTGATATTGCAAAAACCGCCGATACTACCATTGTGGTACTTGTACCTGAATCAGGCGATTCTATTCAGGCAATGAAAGCCGGACTTATGGAAATAGCCGATTTCTTTGTGCTAAATAAAAGCGACCGTCCCGGATCCGATTCAGCTTTAACAGCTTTAAAAACTATCCTAATGCTTAAAGATCACGAAGTAAACGACTGGCTTCCCAATATTATAAAATGTATAGCATCAGAAAATGTGGGGACTAAAGAGATCAAAGAAGAAATAGATCGACACCGGAATTATCTCGTATCGAATAATCTTCTTAAGGAAAAGCGGGAAGAGAATTATAAATTGAGAATTAAGGAGATTGTTGAGACATTTATTCAGGGGGAACTCTGGGTTAAAGAGCGTGAGAATTTATTAAAAGAATCTCTTAAAAATGTTCTTGAAGGTACAATCTCCCCTTACCAGGTTGCAGAAAACCTTTACAAAAATTTTAAGAATAAAGCTGAGGCAGGTAAATAATGGAATTAACCGGAAACAATCATACAATAGAATTGACCGAAGATCAGAAAACTATCAGAGATACAATCAGGGATTTCGCAGAAAATGTCATTAAACCGGTGGTAATGGAATACGACGAGTCGCAGAAATTCCCGATTGAAATCCTTCAGCAGCTCGGAGAACTCGGATTCCTCGGTATTCTCGTCCCTGAAGAATACGGCGGAGCAGGACTCGGCTACACCGAATATTCAATTGTGGTAGAGGAGCTTGCGAGAATCGATCCCTCATTTGCTCTCTCCGTTGCCGCACATAATGGACTCTGTACAAACCATATACTTATGCATGCTAACGAGGAATTGAAAAGGAAGTATCTGCCCGACCTTGCATCTGGCAAAGTTATTGGAGCCTGGGGATTGACCGAACCGTCTTCTGGCAGCGATGCAGGCGCAATGCAAACCACTGCAATGCCTGACGGAGACTATTATATTCTGAACGGTACCAAAAATTTTATTACGCACGGCGCTTCGGGAAAAACAGCAGTTGTTATGGCAATTACAGATAAATCCAAAGGTAAGAAAGGAATCTCTGCATTTGTTATTGAAAAAGGATTCGAGGGTTTCAGCGCAGGTAAAAAAGAGAATAAACTTGGCATGCGGGCCAGCGAAACAACCCAGCTCCTGATGGAGAATTGTAAAGTCCCAAAGCAAAACCTGATCGGGAATGAAGGCGAAGGATTTCTTCAGGCAATGAAAATTCTGGAAGGCGGAAGAATTTCTATTGCGGCATTAAGTGTTGGACTTGCTGAAGGTTGTCTTGAATCTTCAATCGCTTATTCAAAAGAGAGGAAACAGTTTAACAGGTCTATCTCCGAATTCCAGGGAATCCAGTTTAAACTCTCCGAGATGGCAACTGACATACAGGCCGCACGGCTTTTAGCTTATAAGGCAGCTTTTCTAAAAGATTCCGGACAGGATTCAACCATGGCGGCAGTAAAGGCAAAGCTATTTGCAAGCGAAATTGCAGTGAAAGCCGCAAACGAAGCCGTTCAGATTTTCGGCGGTTACGGATTTGTAAAAGACTATCCGGTAGAAAAATTCTACAGGGATGTTAAACTGCTTACAATCGGTGAGGGGACTTCGGAAGTGCAAAGAATTGTTCTCGCAAGAAACCTTCTTAAGGACTAAGGAGATCAGATGAAGCGAATCGGCAGCCCGATAATTCAAAATGAATCGACACTTCGTAAAGAAGATTTTCAAAAAAACATATTACGGAAAGTTGAAGCCGCAAAGGATACTGCCCGGCAAGGAGGCGGTAAAAACGCCGTCGAACGTCAGCATGAAAAAGGAAAACTGACTGCCCGCGAGAGAATTGATCAATTGACAGATAAGGATTCAAAATTTTTTGAATTAAGCACGCTCGCGGCCTACGGAATGTACCAGGAATACGGCGGAGCCCCATCTTCAGGAACGGTTTACGGTATTGGTAAGATAAACGGGAAAAATTTTGTAATTGTTGCAAACGATGCCACTGTAAAAGCCGGTGCATGGTTTCCTATTACCGCTAAAAAGAATCTACGAGCTCAGGAGATCGCGATTGAGAACAGACTTCCAATAATCTATCTTGTGGATAGTGCGGGAGTGTTTCTTCCGCTTCAGGATGAAATATTCCCTGATAAAGAACACTTCGGAAGAATATTCAGGAATAATGCGTTTATGTCTTCAATGGGAATTCCGCAGATCGCTGCGATCATGGGACCTTGTGTTGCAGGCGGCGCTTACCTCCCTATCATGAGTGATGAGGCATTAATAGTTGAAGGAGAAGGATCGGTTTTCCTTGCCGGTTCACATCTGGTTAAAGCAGCTATTGGCGAGGACATAGACAACGAAAATCTCGGTGGCGCACGCGTCCAATCGAATATTTCAGGCGTAACAGATTATATTATGAAAAATGATCAGGAGTGCCTTCTCCAGATTAGAAGCCTTGTCGGTAAATACGGGGCTAACGAGTCAGCCGGATTCAACAGAATAACTCCGGCACCGCCGGAATATTCCCCCGGGGATATTTACAGCATACTTCCCGAGGATACGACAAAACCATATGATACTTACGAACTCATTGCCAGGTTAGTAGACAACTCGGAAATTGACGAGTATAAGGCGGGCTACGGAAAATCTCTCATAACGGCTTATGCAAGAATTGACGGATGGGCTGTTGGTATTGTGGCAAATCAAAGAAATGTCGTTAAGACCGAAAAAGGTGAAATGCAGATAGGCGGAGTAATCTATTCCGACAGCGCAGATAAGGCGACAAGATTTATAATGAATTGCAATCAGAAAAAAATCCCGCTTGTATTCCTGCAGGATGTTACAGGATTTATGGTTGGCAGCAAAGCCGAACACGGAGGAATAATAAAAGACGGCGCAAAGATGGTTAATGCGGTTGCAAATTCTGTTGTGCCCAAAATAACCGTCATAATCGGCAACAGTTACGGTGCCGGTAATTATGCGATGTGCGGGAAGGCTTACGATCCAAGATTTATTTTCGCGTATCCGAATTCTAAAATTGCCGTGATGGGCGGCGCACAGGCAAGCAGCGTTCTCCTTGATATTAAAGTCAAGCAGATGGAAAAATCGGGACGCGAATTTACTTCCGAACAGAAAGAGAAACTTCTTAAAGAGGTTATTCAGTCGTATGAGGAAAAGAATTCTCCACTTTACGCTGCCGCACGGTTGTGGATTGATGAGATTATAGATCCGGCACTTACAAGAGACTATATTTCAATGTCTATCGAATGTGCGGATAATAATCCCGTTATAAATAAATTTTCTACTGGTGTAATTCAAACTTAGAAACCGGGAATATTTTGAGAAAATTATTTCTTTCAGTTTCTATATTTCTTTTCATTCCCGCATCATACTGTTTTCAGAATAATTATGATAAAAGTTTTTACGGGGGACTCTTCTATCTATCGGAATTCATTGCTTCAGATCAATTTGCCGAATTAAGAAAGAACCATAATGATCCGGAACTGGTGGATCTTATTTACCGGAAAGCATATGATTTTTACGACGGTGATATTTCCGAAGCGCTGCTGGCACTAACATTTGCATGTTTACCATTCAACAGGATCAGGACCCGATTCCTTTTTGGTTCCGAACTCATGATTCCACTGCCGTCTCCCCCTGAATCCGTTTTCAAAACCAAAGTAAAAAATCTACCCAAGAATATTTTCTTTAATTCACCCGAAACCGAGTTCAGCGATAAAGACAAGCTTGCCCACTTCTTCGGTAATGCATTTCTCAGGTATAATTTCGGATTTTTTAATTTATCTAAATTTATGGGTATTTTTGTAGAGACAGTGGAAGAAGGATTATTCATTGAAGGCGGCTACAGTAACCTTGACATAATTACTAATCACCTCGGTGAACTGTTCGCCGAATCAGTTAAAGAAAACAACTCATTACTCCCTTCCTCCGTCTTAAATGTATATCAACTATTTTATTTCAGGATGAGACAATGAAATTAATACTAGTTATCGATGATGAAAAGGAAATTTGCGAAAGCATTAAGATGATTCTTGAGTATGAAGACTATTCAGTGGATTATACTACCGACTCTGCCAAGGGAATGCAAAAACTCGAGTTCGGAAATTACGATGCACTTCTTCTCGATATTCAGATACCCGGTAAAAACGGATTTGAGATTTTAAGCTGGCTGAAGGAAAAAGGGAATGATATTAAAGTAATTATGATTTCCGCGCACGCAAGTGTTCAGAACGCTGTTACAGCAACAAAACTGGGGGCATTCGACTTTCTTGAGAAACCGATTGACCGTGATAAACTTTTAATCTCCGTACGTAATGCTGTAGAACAATTGAGCCTCTTAAAGGAGAATAAAAAGCTTAAAAAAGAATTATCCGCTACCGATGTAATAATCGGCAGCAGTCCGGTTATTAAAAACATTTTAGAAACGATTTCGAGGGTAGCACGAACAGATGCCCGAATACTAATTACCGGCGAAAACGGAACGGGTAAAGAGCTTGTTGCACAGGAAATTCATAAACAGAGCGACCGGAGCAATAAAGAGCTTGTTGAAGTTAACTGCGCGGCTATTCCTCACGAGCTGATCGAATCTGAATTGTTCGGCCACGAGAAAGGGTCTTTTACCGGCGCTGTAAAGCAAAGAATCGGTAAATTCGAACTTGCCGATGGCGGAAATCTTTTCCTCGATGAAATTGGCGATATGAGTCTTCAATCCCAGGCTAAAGTCCTGAGAGCAATTGAAGAAGGCAGAATTGAGAGAGTCGGAGGATCATCAAAAATAAATGTTGATGTAAGGATTATTTCTGCAACAAACAAAGACCTGAATTCCGAAATCGGAAAAGGGAATTTCAGGGAGGACCTATTTCACAGATTGAATGTAATTCCTATTCACGTCCCGCCTCTTAGAGAACGGAAAGAGGATATTCCCCTTTTGGTTGAACATTTCTCGAAAATAATCTGTGAGAAGAATAAATTCAGCCAGAAAAGATGGACCGAGGCTGCAATTCGGGGACTTCAGAATTTCAGCTGGAAAGGAAACATAAGAGAACTTAGAAACTTTGTGGAAAGAATTGTGATTATGGTTCCGTCGGATTCAATCGGCGAGAAGGAGATTAATTCATTCATTCCGGCATCCTCCTCCGCAATGGACGAAATCTTGAGTACATCAAATAATTTTCAGGAATTTAAAGAGAAGGCGGAGAAGGCTTTTATATTGAAACAGCTTTCTCTGAACAACTGGAACGTTAGCAAAACAGCAGAGATTCTCGGCATGCAGAGAAGCCATCTCTACCTGAAAATGAAAAAATATGAAATAGAAAAAGGATAGTTATGGGAGAAACAATTTTTGCTAAAATAATAAGGAAGGAAATTCCGGCCGAAATAGTCTATGAAACTGATTCTGTACTTGCATTTAAGGATATCCGTCCGCAAGCCCCTGTTCATATTTTAATAATTCCAAAAATAACCGATATTGAATCTGCACGGGATATTTCAAAGGAGAATCATTCAAACCTGCTGGGTGATTTATACGAGGCAGCGAACAGGATTGCAAAAGACCTGGGAGTTTTTGAGAGCGGATTCAGACTTGTATTAAATTCGGGTCCTGATTCAGGGCAGGAAGTGCCTCATATACATATGCATCTACTTGGCGGCCGCAAGATGACATGGCCTCCGGGCTGATTATTTCCGGAAAGCTTTATCGGAAATATCCGTTCGGAACTGCATCCCTTCGAAATAAATCTTTGAGAGAGCTTGATAAGCGGTTTGCTTCGCCTTTATAAGGTCGTTTTCCAGAATAATTGAAGTAACGCCAAATACCCTACCACCGTCGGTTACTAATTTACCGTCAACTTCTTTAGTACCTGAGTGATAAATAATAATTTCATTCGAATAAACTGCGTCAATTCCTTTTATCTCAATTCCCTTCAGATATTTATCAGGATAACCTTTTGAAGCAACAACCACACATACCGAAGCACCGCCGTTGTAACGGACAGCATCCTTATCAATTTTACCTTTAGAAACACTCATCAGCAATTGAAGGAAGTCCCCTTCCAAGAGAGGAAGAACAACCTGGGTCTCCGGGTCGCCAAAACGGCAGTTGAATTCAACTACTTTCGGACCCTCATTAGTAAGCATTAATCCGCAATAGAGGCATCCTGAATATGTGGAACCGATAGAATTCATGGCATCAATAACTGGTTTTATAATCTTATCACCCACAACTTTCATTAATTCATCAGTTACTTTAGGTACTGGTGCAAAAGCGCCCATACCGCCCGTGTTTTTTCCGAGATCACCGTCGAAGATTCGTTTATGATCCTGAGAAGCCGGTAACAATATAAACTCTTTACCATCGGTAATTGCAAATATAGATGTCTCCTGTCCGGTCATAAATTCTTCAATAACAATCTTGTTGCCGGAAGTACCGAAACTGTAATTTAAAAAACAATCGTTAACCGCAAGGACTGCCTCGTTATAATTTTCAGCAATAACAACACCTTTTCCGGCTGCTATTCCGTCTGCTTTAACAACAGTGGGATATTTTATGGTTTTCAGATAATCTAATACCCGATCGTATTCCTCTTTTGAAAACACTTCATACGAGGCCGTGGGGATATTGAATCTTTTCATCAAATCTTTAGCGAAAGATTTTTCTCCCTCAATTCTCGCTGCATCCCCAGAAGGTCCAAAAACATTAAATCCGTTATTAACAAGAAGATCGGAAAGACCAGCTATTAACGGTTTTTCAGGCCCTATCACGATAAGGTCGATCTGCTCGACCTTACAAAATTCTAAAACTTTATCATGATCATCGGGATTGATCGGAATGTTGATTCCCAGATTAGCAGTTCCGGGATTACCGGGAACGATAAATAATTTTTTAAGCTTATCACTATTGGAAATGGCACGCGCAATTGCATGTTCTCTGCCGCCTGAACCGATGATGGCAACTTTCATAATTTCAGGCCTTCAGATAAAATTGGAAATGAGTTGTAAGCTGTTCTGTTAAAGCAATCCGGTTATGTTTTAGAATAAATTCTTCATTAGGTACAGGGAGTTCATTCTTAATAAAGAGGTCGTGCATTTCGATAAGTTTATTCTTTATTTCATTTACATCGTCAGGAGGAACAATAAACGCGGCTCCATATTCCTTAAGAGAGTTCTTTGCAATTCCGTCGGGAACACATCCCAGTATCGGTTTTCTCGATCCGAAGTATTCAAATAGTTTGCTTGTTGAGATAGTATCTGAATTTTTTGAATGTCCTATCATCATCCACAATATGTTGCTCTGTTTAATGCGTTTAACCGTTTCGTGGTGTTCGAGATATCCGAGTTCCTGAACAAATCCCGTAAGTCCTAACTCGGAAATAAGCTTTTTGTTTTCTTTGCGCAGCAATCCAATAAACTCAAGTTCGTATTTGGCAGCAATATCGGGTCTTTCGGTAGATAATTGTTTGAAGGCTTTTAGTAAAAATACAGGTGTAATACTTTCATAAAAAATACCTGCATAGGTCAATCTCAGTTTATTTGATGAGGGTATAATCTGCTCTTCTGTTTCGAAATCAGCTGGATCGAAACCGTGCGGTATAATTACAATTTCATTAAAATTAAGGAAATTGTAGGTTGTAAGGAGCTTCTCTTTAATCCTTCTGTTAATCACAATTATTTTATTAGAAGCCTTTAGCGAGTTATACTCAAGTTTTTTATGTTTTATGCGGTGCCATGGAGTCGGGTAAAATGCAAAATGGTTATCGACCCAGAGATCTCTGTAATCGACAAAAAGAGGTACTCCGAATTCCTCTTTCAACTTTGCAGCATAGACAAATCCGCTGTATGGAGGAAGAGTAACATAAATTATATCGAAATGTTCTTTAGATAGAATTTCCCTGGCTTTTAAGTATGCACGTTTGGCCCACGATTTTTTATTATCGGGGATAAAAAAAGTTTTAGAAAAATTAGACAATGCCTTACGGATAATTTCCTTGGGCATGTTAACGGTTCCGTACTTCTTACCTATAATGGCATTCGGATCGTATGATTCGGTCCGGATAATTTTTACACCGGCCTCTTCGGCTTCTTTTAGCATACTGAAATCGTGAGCATAATAGGCAATATCTCCGGCTGTGATAACCGTCGGTTCCCAGTTGAATCCGGGCATATACTTTGTGAATTTAAGAGTGCGCTGTACACCGCTTAATCCCATGGGCGGATAATAGTAAGCAATAACTAAAACTTTGAACATATTTATCAATTAAGAATTGGGTAAATATTTAATTAAAGTTTCTGAACTATCTGATAATTGGGAGCCTCTTCTGTCAACATTATATCGTGCGGGTGACTCTCTCTCAATCCTGCAGGGGATATTTTAACAAATTTTGTTTTCGTTTTAAGCTCATTTATATTTTTTGCACCGCAATATCCCATTGCCGCGCGAAGTCCGCCAACAAACTGATAAATAGTTTCGGAAAGAGGTCCTTTGTAAGGGACTCTACCTTCAACACCTTCCGGCACTAATTTTTTAATATCCTCCTCCATATCCTGGAAATACCGGTCGCTGCTGCCGTGTTTCATAGCGCCGAGCGATCCCATACCTCTATATACTTTGAAGCTTCTTCCTTCAAAGAGGACTTTTTCACCGGGAGCTTCGTCGCAGCCAGCAAACATACCGCCCATCATAACAGTATCAGCACCGGCGGCAATTGCCTTGGCGACATCACCTGTCTGTTTGATTCCGCCGTCGGCAATAACCGGGATTCCTTTCCCTTTCAAAGCTTCAGCAACATCAATGATTGCGGAAATCTGGGGCACTCCAACTCCGGCAATTACACGCGTAGTACAAATTGACCCGGCTCCTATACCAACTTTAACCGCATCAACACCGCACTTAACTAATTCAATAGCAGCTTCTTTCGTGACAATATTTCCTGCGATCAACTGAATATCTTTGAATTTATTCCTGATCTGCTTCAATGTATTTAGAACGCCAATAGAATGTCCGTGTGCAGTATCGACAATTATTACATCTACATTTGCATGGACAAGTGCTTCAGCTCTTTCGAAAGTATCTTTCGATACTCCAACGGCTGCGCCGACACGCAATCGTCCGTACTGGTCCTTACTTGCATCCGGAAATTTTTTCTTTTTCATAATATCTTTATAAGTAATAAGACCTTTTAAAATTCCATTTTTATCTACGACAGGCAGTTTTTCGATTCTGTGCCTGTGAAGAATTTTTTCGGCTTTATCAAGGTTAGTACCAACAGGAGCAGTAATTAAATTTTCTTTAGTCATCAGCTGGCTTACAAGAAGCTTCCTATTCGGTTCGAAACGGAGGTCGCGGTTAGTCAGAATACCGATCAGCTTTCCGGTTTCATCAACTATAGGAATACCGGAGATATGATATTTGCTCATCAGTTCTTCAGCTTCATAAATAGTATGATTTGGAGTAAGTGTAATCGGTTTGACAATCATACCGCTTTCGGAGCGTTTAACTTTATCGACTTCTTCAGCCTGTTTTTCAATCGACATATTTTTATGAATAATTCCGATACCGCCCTGTGCCGCCATAGCGATAGCCATCTGGGATTCTGTAACGGTATCCATGGCTGCCGAGAGGAATGGAATATTTAATTCAATTGAAGAAGTAAGTTTGGCTTTAATATCCACCTGACGCGGAAGTACCTGAGACCTTGCAGGCAAAAGGAGTATGTCGTCGAATGTTAATCCTTCAAAATCGATCTTTTTACTTTTCATATCGACCTCATTTATTATGAAAAAGACCACACAAGGTGGTCTCACTTTTATTCAAAAGCGGAAAATCCGGTGAGATCCTCACCGATTATGAGCGTATGCATCTCGTGAGTTCCCTCGTAAGTTTTAACCGATTCCAGATTGGCTGAATGTCTCATCACAGGGTACTCGTCGAGAATACCGTTTGCACCCAAAATTTCTCGAGCGGTTCTGGCGATCTCAAGAGCCATCTCGCAATTATTCCTCTTAGCCATCGAGATTTGAGTATGCTTTACCTCTCCGTTATCTTTCAATTTTCCAAGCTGAAGATTTAATAATTGTGACTTGGTAATTTCGGTAGCCATGAAAGCGAGTTTCTGCTGTGTTAGCTGAAAAGAAGAGATCGGTTTATTGAACTGAATTCTTGAATTTGCATAGTTTAGAGCAGAATCGAAACACGCCAGCATGGAACCGACTACTCCCCATGCGATACTGTAACGTGCCTGGTTGAGACACATCAGCGGGGATTTAAGTCCCTTACTTTTAGGAAGCAAATTATGTTCTGGAATTATCACATCTTCAAAAATCAATTCTGATGTAACGGAAGCACGCAAAGAATGTTTTCCTTTCATTTCAGGGGCGGAAAAACCGGGAGTTCCTTTTTCAACTATAAATCCCCGGACCTCGTTATCGAGCTTAGCCCATAGAACTGCCACATCTGCGATTGTTCCGTTAGTAATCCACATTTTAGTGCCGTTAATACGGTAACCGTCGCTAATCTTCTCAGCCCGGGTTATCATTCCTCCCGGATTTGAACCGTAATCCGGTTCAGTAAGTCCGAAGCAACCTATTTTTTCTCCGGAAGCAAGTTTCGGAAGCCAGTAATTTTTCTGTTCATCGCTGCCGAATGTATAGATCGGGTACATGACAAGTGAACTCTGAACTGATACAAAACTTCTTACTCCGCTATCTCCCCTTTCAAGTTCCTGCATTACGAGTCCGTATGCAATATTATTCATCCCTGCACATCCGTACTCCTGAGGTAGAGTAATTCCGAATAAACCAAGTTCTCCCAGCTTTGGAACAAGATCCATCGGGAAAGAACCATCGCGGTAATGTTTTTCTATAACGGGAATTATCTTATCATCGACGAAATCACGGACCGAGTTACGTACTAATTTTTCGTCTTCAGAGAGGAGACTTTCGATATTATAGTAATCTAATCCTGTGAATTTTTGCATAAGTGTTAAAATTTTTGGTTCAAAAATACTTAAAACGTTCTTACCGACCAAATTCAGAATTAATCGGTTTCCTCCGGCATTCTAATCTTGTTTATTGCCAAAGTTATTATATCCGATCCAAATCCTTTCATTGCTAAATATGAAAATAATTTCTGCTTGATTTTTCTAAAATCGGTCTCTTTTTTAATCAGCTGATCATATTTTTTACACGCTAAATCACAAGCATTTTCGTAAAACTGATTCTGATCGAGGGTATCTATCAATTTATCCGCAAGCTCTCTTGATATCCCTTTTTTCTTCAATTCGGATTTAATTTTGATCGACCCGGATTTTCCCTTTTTCATTTTTTCTTCGATCAGCTGGTGGGAGAATTTCTGGTCGTCGAGATATTTTTTTTCTTTAAGGGATTCCAAAGCTTCATCTATCAGATGCGGAAGGAATTTCTTTTTCAGAAGTTTTAATTTCAGTTCATACGAGGAGTGATTTCTTATACTTAAAAACCGGAACGCCTGATGTTTAATTTTGTTCAGTTCGCTCCGGTTTTTAAGATAATTTATTTGTTCGTCGCTCAATGAGTCGTTCTTTCTAATCCCGTTATCCACCACGACATGGTAATCGAGAAACAGACCCGACCCGTCATCAAATATTATTTCGACATCATTCCCTTTTCTGACAAGTGAAGCGACAATCATTTCTTATTTTTTCTTAGGTTTTGTTTCCTGCTGTTCCTCTTTTACGGGTTTCGGTTCCTCTTTGAGTATTCCAAGGGTTACTTTAACCTCCTTTTCCAGAGAGGCGAGGAGTTGAGGATCCTCCAGCATTTTCTGTTTCAGCTGTTCTCTTCCCTGGTATCGGTCCTCCTTATAAGTAAACCATGCGCCGCTTTTCTTCAGAATATTCTTGTCTGTTGCGAGGTCAATTATATCTCCGGCTTTGCTTATTCCTTCATTATAAAGAATATCGAATTCAACTTCTTTGAACGGAGGTGCAACTTTGCTTTTAACCACTTTAACTTTTGTCCGGTTACCGATAACATTATTTCCATCTTTTATAGCAGCAACTCTACGAATATCGAGGCGGACAGATGCATAAAACTTAAGCGCATTACCGCCAGTAGTAGTTTCGGGATTACCGAACATAATACCGATTTTACTTCTCAATTGATTTGTAAATATAACACAGGTTTTGGATTTACTTATAGCACCGGTAATTTTCCTTAGGGCCTGCGACATTAAGCGTGCCTGCATAGCCATCTGCGGATCGCCCATATCGCCTTCAATTTCTGATCTCGGTACAAGGGCAGCAACAGAATCTACTACAATTATATCGAGAGCATTGCTACGGATAAGTGTATCAACAATTTCGAGAGCCTGTTCACCAAAGTCGGGTTGTGAAAGCAGAAGGTTGGCGGTATCAACATTCAACCTTTTTGCATAATTCAGATCCATAGCATGTTCGGCATCTATGAACGCGGCAAGTCCACCCTTTTTCTGAGCTTCGGCAATAATATGAAGACAGAGAGTTGTTTTACCGGATGATTCAGGGCCGTAAATCTCAATTATACGTCCACGTGGAACCCCGCCAATACCGAGAGCATAGTCGAGTGATAAAGATCCTGTTGAGATCGATTCTACTTCGGATATAACTCCATCTCCCAGTTTCATTATAGTACCTTTACCGTACTGTTTCTCGATATTGGAAATTGTATCCTCTAAAATTTTAATTCTGGCATCTTTTTCCATTGCCATATTCCCTCCACTATTTTTTAGTTAAAAAACTTTTTATCGGTTTGTAGATAGATCCATTTTTTGAAAGAATGCTCTGGAATAAAGTCACCTTCCCGGTCTCAAATTTTAATTGATCAAAATCAATTTCTCCAACCGGTTTCAGATTATTAATGATATCCTCGTTTTTGATCCGGAGAAGTGTGATATGGGGTTTGAACTTTCTCTTTTCCCTTTCAAAACCAAATTCACTGCACAATATATCAATTTCGCCGGCAAGTTTTGTCAGATTACCATTTTCTTTTAATCCGGCCCATAAAATTCTGGGTATTCCGTTCGACTTGAAATAACCGAGTTGATCCAAAGACAATTCGAAAGTATTAAAACGTAAAACGAGAATTTCAAGAAGGTGTGACAACTTTATCAAATTATTCTCTGTTATATCACCTATAAATTTAAGAGTGACATGAAGTTTATCTTTTCCCTCCCAATTAATTTTCCCGGGAGCCAATTCGAGCTCATGTTCTGCAGAGACCAGCCGGCCGATAACCGGTTCCGGCAGCTCGAGGGCAATAAAACTTCTAATCATCATAAGTAATACCGAGCAGGTTTCTTCTCAGCATTTCGAGAGCCGCCTGAGAGGTTCTATCTTTATTCAGGAGACGATCATCGCCGAACCTGAATTCTTTTGCCGTGCAGATTTTATCATCGCAAATACCGATGAAGACTAATCCGACCGGTTTTGCGGGTGTTGCTCCCGTAGGCCCCATGATCCCGGTAACAGCCAATCCAATATCCGAACCGCTAACGGCCTTAATCCCTTCAGCCATTTGGCGGGCGATTTCAAGGCTAACCGCACCGTTTTTTGCTATAGAATCCTCGTTAACTTTCAAAAGTTCTACTTTGGCGGCATTACTATAAGCTACAATACCTCGTTCCAAAAATCCGCTGCTACCACTCACATTTGTCAAACGATGACTGATTAAACCCCCTGTACAAGATTCTGCAACTGCAAGCTTTAAATTCCTGTCTACCAATAACTTACCGACGACACTTTCCATAGTATCATTCTCTTTACCAAAAATATATCTGCCAACAAGACTTCTGATTTTCTGTTCAATATCCTCAATTTTATTCTGAGCTAATTCAGTTGAATTTGCCAGAGCGGTAATACGCATTTTAACACCAAACTGACTCGGTAGAAACGCCATAGTTGCTCCGCCGAGAAGCTCGTCAAGATTACCAAGCCGGTCGTATAAAACTGATTCGGGTATACCAGTAGTCAGAAGGTTGATAGTTTTCTTGAAAACTTTACGAAGACCGATTCTCTCTTCGAGCTGGGGAATTACAAACGATTCCATCATGCCCTTCATTTCATAAGGAACGCCGGGCATTGCTACGAAGACTTTCTTCCCTTTTTCGATCCAGAATCCAGGTGCAGTGCCTCTACCATTTCTGATCGGCTGTGCGATTTTAGGTACCAGTGACTGGTCCTCGTTAGTTTTGGTTAACTGCCTTCCTCTCACTTCGAAGAATTTTTTGATATCTGACAGTACATCAGGGTTACTGACAAGCTCAGTGTTAAAGAATTCCACCACAGATTTCCGCGTCACATCGTCGTGAGTTGGGCCTAAACCACCGGTAACGATAACAACATCGTGATGGTCCATTGCTTTCTTGAATTCATTTCTGATCTGCTGTTCGTTATCACCAACAACAACGGAGGAAGCAACTTCAACCTGTAAAGAAGTCAATTGTTCCCCGATATAAGCTGCGTTGGAATTAATAGTCTGACCAATTAAAATTTCATCACCAATTGTTATAATTTTTGCTTTCATATTATTTTATTATTTTATAAAAAACGGTTGATTAGATGTATTGTTATCTGGATTACAATGAATGAATAGATACCTGCCATAACATCGTCAAGCACAACCCCCCAGCCCCCTTTCAACAATTCCAATTTCTTTGCAGGAAAAGGTTTTACAATATCAAGGAATCTCCAAAGTATAAAGGCAGGTACAAGATACCAGATTTTTTTAGGAATAAACAGGAGCGTAATCCATGTTCCGATAAACTCATCAAATGTAAACTGAGACGGGTCTTTTCCGTAAACCGATTCGAATCTATTTGCAATCTTAACACCCGCAACAATTGATAAAGAAATTATGAATATGAGAATTGAAGGATTTTCAAATCCGGGGATAAGAAACAGAAGCATTGCAAGGAGACTTGCAAATGTACCGCTTGCTTTTGGAATATACCCGGTATAGAATCCGGATCCTATAAATTTTTCAATCTGATTTAGTTTCAATATTGAATAATTGTTTAATTAAAAATCGGTTTGACAGTATATAAGTGATGCCGGTAAAAACAGTAAAAATTGTAATGAAGAGCATTGAATAGTAGATTAAAGTAGGATTTAAAAGCAGCTCAATTAATTCTCTATTCCATACATTAATCCATTCGACTGTGCCGGCAGTATATAGCAGTAAAATGTAATAGAGGAAAAACATTTGAAGAAATGTTTTCCACTTGGCAGATCTGCTTGTAGAAAATGATATTTTACGATGATCGGCAATTAAGCGTAATCCAGTTACGATAAGATCTCTTATGATTATAAGCAGAACCATCCATAACTCCAGAATTCCCAAAACAACAAATGCAACAAATGCTGTAGAAGTTAAAATCTTGTCTGCCAGCGGATCAAGAAACTTACCCCATTCAGTAATATAATTGAATTTTCTTGCCAGCCAGCCGTCGTACCAGTCTGTTATTGCAGCAATTAAAAACACTCCCAATGAGATCTGGACTAAAACAGGGTCATCCGAGAGAAAGAGGACCAAAAAGACAGGCGTAAGAATAATCCTTAAAACAGTCAGTTGATTTGGAAGTATCATTTAATTGACAAGTTAGCTTTTAGATAATTTCTTCAGGTAACTAAATTCATATATACCGGTATTGTGACCATCCATCCAGGAAATACCAACAGCATAATTACCAATAATACTAATATTTGTTACCGTTAATTGTTCATTACTCAAAATCGGGAAATACTGATTCCCATTATTTTCCCTGTCGGAGGCACATAACGCGCACGGACAATTTAACCTTAGAGCGGTCAATTTTATTCTGCTTTCTGTCTCGTCATCCCAATTTATAATAATCGAATCTCTCCCTTCAATCTTGATCTGTAACGGTGCCATCAGGATATTCTTTCTCCGGTAAGCATAAAAAGTGCCTCCTGGTATTTCCTGCTCGTATTTAATACAACATCTTCAGGTAATGGCGGCGGAGGGGGTTGTTTTTTGAATTTTATCGAAATAAGATAATCCCTTACATATTGTTTATCGAAACTATCCTGAGAAGTACCTGCCCGGTACTGGTCCAATGGCCAGAAACGGGAGGAGTCCGGTGTAAGCAGCTCGTCAATAAGAATTATTTTTCCGTCATAATACCCGAATTCCATTTTTGTATCAGCAATAATAATCCCTTTCTTAAGAGCATATTCCGAAGCTTTTTCATAAACAGAAATTGTAATTTCTTTCAGTTTATTATAAGCATCACTTCCGATTATAGAGATCGCCTGCTTTTCAGTAATGTTCTCGTCGTGAAGGCCGATATCGGCTTTAGTTGATGGAGTAAAGATCGGTTCGGAGAGTTTTTCAGATTCGACTAATCCGGACGGGAGCTGAATACCGCATATTTGGCCGGTCTTTTTATAATCGTTCCAACCCGAACCGGTGATATATCCACGCACAATACATTCTATAGGTATCAGTTCCGCTTTTTTTACAAGCATAGACCTATTAATAAGTTCTTCTCTATAGGGCTTACAAATTTCCGGATATGAATCAACATCCATACTAATTATATGATTCTCAATCAAATCACTTGTATAATCGAACCAGAATGCGGAAATTCTGTTAAGGACATTACCCTTATGCGGTATGCCTTCGTTCATAATAACGTCAAAAGCAGAGAGCCGGTCGGTCGAGACAATCAGATAATACTTACCAAGATCATAAACATCGCGTACTTTTCCGCGCTTGAAGAGCTTCAATTCCTTAAAGTCTGTAGTTGTCAATGTATTATAAGTCATATTCCCGCCTTAATTAGGTTGTGAAATATAAAGAGAGGTATATAGTGATTCAATATGCTGAAAATTAATAATTTGTTGCGAATATTAAGCTATTTATTCGAAAGGGACAGTATGCTGTCCCCTTCTCTTGTATCTGCCATTCAACAATTTATAACTTAAAGGTAGAATACTCCTCAAACAGATTAATATTCATTTGCTGGACCGAATTTTGAAATTTCTGCCAGTCGGTATCGAAAAATGAATTGACTTTTGAAAGAATTCCGCCGAACGAATCGCTGACCAGTTTCATCGCAACCTTTTCACTCTCACCTGGTTTATCCCAGTAACCTGTTAGAGCCGAATAAGCACGGCGCAATTTAACAGAGAATTTTTCCTCATCAGTTCTAATACCCTGAACACGCGGCTGATTAATAAACTCATTCAGAATTTTAAGATTCTCCTTAAGCAGCTTAGTATTCTTTAATAATTCCCTTGCGGAATCATCGTTTCTTAATTTGAGTTTCTCTTCCACAAGATTAATGGTTTTATTGGCACTTTCAATCCTGTCTGTTATATCGGTGGTAACTTCAACAAACCGATAGAGCTCGTTTAGCATTTTCTCGCGTTCCTTTAAATTACTTAAATCAACTTCAAGACGCGGATCAGATTTAACATTAACGAAAGTTGAATCGTAATTCTTTTTGAAGCTGATCTTAATTTTATATGTCCCCGGAAGTACCGCTGGTCCGGAAGGCTCGTCATATTGTCCCGGTTTCGGCATCCCGGGGAATCGCATTCCTTTACGTGTAAGATCCCAGAAAATTCTATTGAATCCCGGTTCATAGTTCTGGAAAAGGGTTCTTATAAGATTATTCTCTTCGTCAAAAAAATCGATTCTTACTTTTTCAGATGCAGTTGAAGAATCAGGAACTAAATAATAAGTTATCATAGCTCCCGCTTGAAGGTTGTCACCTTTAAACTCTGCGGCTGCAGCAAATCTTAATCCCGGCGCCTGCTTCTGTGAGATTTTTGTAACATCTCGGGTTTCGAAAAGAATCAAAGGTTTATCGAGCATCTTAAAACCCTCTCTTGCCATTCGTCGAAGCGGCCTAATATCGTCAAAAATATAAATTGAACGGCCGAAAGTTCCGATCACCAGATCATGATCTCGGGGATGAATCACCATATCATATGTTGAAACTGTTGGATAACCGCTTGTCCACTTAGTCCAGTTTTTTCCGGCGTCAATACTTACATAAAGTCCGAACTCAGTGCCGGTAAAGAAAAGATTTTTTTCTACAGGGTCCTGAACAAAAGACAATACATATCCGGCAACGTCAGTTTCTTTCAGTAATGATTTCCAGGTCCTGCCGTAGTCGGAAGTATGATACAGGTACGGTTTCCAGTCGTCACGACGGTAATTGTTTATAACAACAAACGCTTCTCCGGGATTATATACGGATGCGCTGATCTGAGGTATCCAGGATCCATCCGGAACACCTTTGATATTTTTAGTAAGGTTTTCCCATGACCGTCCGCCATCTTTAGTAATTTGAAGGTTTCCGTCATCGGACCCGACCCATATAATACCTTCTTTGACAGGGCTAGGAGCAATTGCAATAATTGTAGTAAAATTTTCTGCATTTGTTACATCAAATGTTAATCCACCGCTATCTTTTTGTTTTTGTTTTGTTGTATCGTTGGTTGTTAAATCCGGCGAGATTATTTCCCAATTATTTCCCTTGTCGGCACTTTTATGAAGGTATTGAGAACCGTAATAAATAGTAGTTTTATTGAACGGGTCCTGGGCAAAACCGGCATTCCAGTTAAATCTTAATTTCTTACCTTCAGGATGAACAGGCCGGATTAGTTTCCTGTCTCCCGTTATATGATCGTACCGTCCGAGGTTTCCGCCCTGGGACATGTAATAGATATAACGTGAATCAGATAGGTCGGCGGCTACATCAAATCCGTCACCAAAACCGACTTCCTCCCAATATGAATTCCTTATTCCTCCCGAAGCTTCAACTCTACCGGGACCTTTCCACGAACCATTATCCTGCAAACCACCGTAAACATTATACGGCGTTTCCATATCAACATTGACATGATAAAACTGACCCAGCGGTAAATTGCCGATAAACCTCCAGGTCTTGCCCCGGTCGTAGGATATTGCAAGTCCTCCGTCATTTCCATCGATGATATGATTTCCATTTGCAGGATTGATCCACCAGGCATGATGGTCGGGATGAACTTCATTTCCCGATATCAATGTATTAAACGTTCTACCTCCATCTTCACTCATAGTAACAATAGAGTAAAGGTTATAAATCCGATTTTCGTTTTCAGGGTCGACATGTATTTCGTGGTAGTAAAAAGGTCTGTTCCCAATATTTTCATCGGCAACAAAACGCCATTTGAATCCTCCGTCATCGGATCTGTAAAAACCATTCTTTTGTGCCTCGACAAGAGCGTATACGACTTTTGAATTGTTTCTGGAAACAGCAAGCCCAATTCTTCCCAATTCCCCTTTCGGCAGACCGTCCTTATCTGTCCGTTTCTGCCATGATTCACCTCCATCAAATGAAACATACAATCCGGAACCCGGCCCTCCGGATTTGAAGAACCAGGGCCATCTTCTATATTCCCACATCGCTGCAATCAATTTATTAGGATTCGAGGGATCTAAAATTAAATCCGCAGCACCTGTTTTCTCGTCAACATATAAAACTTTACGCCAGGATTTTCCGCCGTCGGTAGTTTTGAAAATACCTCTATTGGAACCTTCACCCCACGCAGAGCCCTGAGCAGCGGCATAAACAATATTAGAATTAGTTGGATCGATAATAATCCGGTGGATATTAAAAGTCTTTTCAAGTCCAAGAAATTTCCAGGTCTTTCCGCCGTCAATACTTTTATAAACACCATTTCCGCTGGTCTGGCTGTTACGCGGATTCCCTTCCCCTGTACCAACCCAAATTATATCAGGGACATTCTGGTCAACAGCAACAGCGCCTATTGAAGCGGCAGGTTGATCATCGAAGATCGGCTCCCAGGTTACACCTCCGCTATTAGAGCGCCACAATCCACCTGATGCCGTTCCAACAAATATTACATCGGGATTTTTCGACACAACATCAATTGAAGTTACTCTACCGCTCATCCCTGCCGGACCGATACTACGGGGATTCAAACCTTTAAATAATTCCATATTTAATTTCTGAGCATAAATACCGGAAGAAGAAATCGAAAAACCGATCAGGATAAACAGTATTATCTTTTTCATATTAAGCCCCTTGGATGTTTCAAGTTAAATGACTGATGAATATAATAATATTCAACCTATTCTATAAATACGATTTTACAAATTTCTTATTTGATAATGAACGGTGAATTCAGGGATTGTTGAAGAATGATTTTTAATAATTTATTTTGATTTCAGAATTCCAACTAAAAAGCGGGTATATCATGCCTGAACTAAAATTAAATATTAACAACAAATCCTACACGGTAAATGTGGAAGCCGATACTCAGCTTCTATGGGTACTGCGCGATACACTAGGTTTGACCGGTACAAAGTACGGCTGCGGTGAAGGGATATGTGGTTCATGTGTTGTACATATCAGTGGCAAAGCTGAAAGATCCTGTTCAATTCCTGTTAAAGATGCTGTCGGAAGGTCAATAACTACAATTGAAGGGCTTGCGGAAAATCCGGATCATAAAATCTTTAAGACATGGATAGAACTGGAAGTTTCTCAATGCGGCTACTGCCAACCAGGACAGATTATGACTCTCGCAGCTCTATTCAACTCTAACAACAAACCAACAAGAGAAGAGATCGACGAAGCATTATCCGGTGTATTATGCAGGTGCGGAACTTATCCCAGGATAAGGAAAGCTGCGGAGAAAATAGCCGGGGAGGGCATCTGATATGAAAAAGATTTCAAGACGTGAATTTGTTAAAGTTGTCGGAATCAGCAGTGGCGGCCTCTTCCTAGCTGCTTATGTACCAGCATACGGATTTAACATCTTACCGGGTGATGAGCCTAAAATATTTGCTCCAAGTGTATATCTTAAAATCGATTCTCACGGAATTGTTACAATCACCGTGCACAGATCCGAAATGGGTCAGGGCGTTCAGACTTCCCTTCCGATGCTCGTAGCTGAAGAACTGGAATGCGAATGGTCCAAAATAAGGATTGAGCAGGCCGACGGGAATCCGGTTTTCGGGAATCAGTCTACTGGCGGCAGTCAAAGCATCAGAAGAACTTTCGATCCATTCAGAGTTGCTGGCGCAACTGCGAAAGCAATGCTCTTGAGTGCGGCGGCTGCAAAATGGAATATTCAGGTTACAGATTGTTCCGCAGAGAACGGATTTGTAACAAATAAACTTAACGGTAAAAAGTTAAGTTATGGTGAACTTGTTGAGGATGCATCAAAATTACCTGTACCGAAAGATGTGAAACTTAAGGATCCAAAAGATTATAAAATCATCGGTAAGAGAATTCATAGACTCGATACTCCTCCTAAAATATACGGCACAGCTAAGTTCGGAATTGACATAGTAATTCCCGGAATGGTATATGCCGCAGTATCGCGATGCCCTGCGATTGGCGGAAAGGTAAAATCTTTTAAGTCAGACAATGTAAAATCGGTTAAGGGAGTTATAGATGTATTTGAAATACCGCAGGGTTTGGCAGTGATTGCAGATTCTACATGGAGCTCTTTCAAAGGAAAGAATGCGCTTGAAATAGAATGGGATTACGGTCCGAATGCTAATATTGATTCGGCTGCAATACGGAATAACATGGCATCTCATTTAGTTGAAGAGGGATCTGAAATAGAATTCAGAGGGGTTGTTAATTACGATTCACCTGATTTAAAAACAATAGAAAACGTTTATGAATTGCCATTTCTGGTTCATGCACCCCTCGAGCCGATGAATTGCGTTGCAAAAGTTGAAAACGGTAAAGCCGAACTATGGGCCCCTTCGCAGAATCCTCAAAATGCGAGAACGGAAGTTGCAAAAGCCCTTGGCTTTAAAGAGGATGATGTAGTAGTGCATGTAACTTTAATAGGCGGTGCATTCGGAAGACGTCTGGTTTCTGATTGGGCGGTGGAGGCTGCACTTATTGCCAAAGCTTCCGGAAGAATAATAAAGTTGACGTGGACCCGTGAGGACGATATGAAGCACAGTGTTTACCGGCCCGCAAGCATGCATAAAGTTAAAGGATCGGTTGATAAGCAAGGACGGATTGCTAATTTCAGTCATCATGTAATTTCAGAATCGATTACTGCACAAAGATTTAACCGGAACATTCCTGTTAAGGACGCTGATATTGGTGAAGGAACCAGAAGGCTTTCATATAATATTCCGAATATGAAAATAACTGGTACAATTGTGCCAACGCATGTTCCGGTTTCATGGTACCGATCAGTTTATAATACCCAGAATCCATTCGTAGTGGAATCATTTATAGACGAACTTGCGGATTTAGCCAAACGGGATCCATTCGAAATAAGAAGAGAAATGATTCAAGAAAATCCGCGGTTGAAAAATGTACTTGAACTGGCAGCGGAAAAATCGAATTGGGGTACTCCACTACCGGATGGAAGAGGCAGGGGCATAGCATGCTTTGAAGGTTACGGAAGTTTTTGCGCGGAAGTTGTGGAAGTCTCCGTTGGTAAAAATCAAATTAAACTGGAAAAAGTAACAGCAGTAATAGACTGCGGTACGGTTGTAAATCCTGATACTGTAGAAGCTCAGCTGGAAGGGGCAATTGTATTCGCATTGACTGCTGCGATGAAGGGAGAAATAACAATCCGTTCCGGCGGTGTGGTAGAAAAGAATTATGATGATTATCAGCTGCTTACCTATTCTGAAACACCGGTTATAGAAATTCATATTGTCAGAAATTTTGAAAAAGTTGGAGGTGTTGGAGAATTAGGAATAGGAGCTTGTGCACCAGCGCTCGCTAATGCGATTTTTGCAGCATCAGGTAAAAGGGTAAGGAAGCTTCCTCTAAGAATGGATTAAGAAAAAGCCCGCAGATTGCAGGCTTATGTTAAAATATACTAGCTTTAATGTGTTGAATACACACCTGCATTTAATATTCGCTGGATTCACTACATCGAACCACCGAAACTTCTTCTGTTTTAAAGGTCAAATGCGTGAATATTCTTTAAAAAATAAAAAAGCGAGAGTCTATTCTCGCTTTTGTGGGCAGAGACGGAATCGAACCGCCGACACAAGGATTTTCAGTCCTTTGCTCTACCGACTGAGCTATCTGCCCTTCAATTTTTAGTGGGACAAATCTATATAAAATGGATTAAAAATCAAAATCCCAATGCAGATAAAGATCACGTTTCAAAGAAAGAGAGTTGTTTTCTGTTATGTTCAATATTCTCTTCATGTTCCAATAACCACTTTTTACGCCATAAGCCGCCTGAATATCCAACCAGTTCCCCGTTTGCACCTATAATTCTGTGACAAGGGACTATTATGCTTATACGGTTCTGCGAATTGGCTTTAGCAACTGCGCGGATCTTATTTTTATTTCCCAACCGGGATGCAAGTGCTAAGTATGATATCGATGATCCAAACCTGATCTTTAAAAGTTCAAGCCAGACAAGTTTTTGAAATTGCGTCCCGTAATAATCAATCTCCAAATCAAAAACTTTTCTCTTCCCTTCAAAATACTCCTGGAGTTGAGATTTACATTTTTTAATAAACCTGTTTTTTGATAGAAGATCTGCTGCCGGTTCGCTAGAAAAAATTATATCTGTAATACCCCTTTCTGATGCACGGATACAGATTGTTCCGAGAGGTGAATCGATAAAGTCCTGGTGTGAATATAAATCGGTCATAATTCCGGATATTGTCTACTTAACAAGAAGCTTCCTTAAGAGGTCAATAACTTTCTCGCGAAGAAGCGGTTTAGCTAAAAATTCAGTAAAACCGGCAGCCATAAAATTCTCCCTGGCACCCGGCTGAGTATAAGCAGTTGAAGCGATAATCGGTATATCCCTGTGCCCCGGCATTTTCTGGATAATCCTGAGAGCATCAAGTCCGTTATACTCACCTTGCAGGTTAATATCCATTATTATCACATCGAAACGTTTAGTCTTTAACAAAGGAAGAGCGGACTCGAAACTGGGGGCGAACTCAATACTCCTAAGGTCTTTCATCTGGTTCTTAAAGAGTATCTGAGAATCTACCTGGTCTTCAAAGTACAAAACATTAAGTTGCGAAAGATCGAGTTCGGTAAATTTAGCGGTGGCCGCCGGCTTATCGGGGATATCCTGAAGCGGAGTTTTTCCCGCAGACTTCCGGTCGGTTTCCACAGCTTTTACACTCTCGACTTCAATATTCGATTTTTCGCTTATATTGAATTTGACCGGGAAGGAAAATCCAAACTCAACAGCTTCATCCCCTTTCATAACAATATATTTATTTGCCGAAAGAAGCTCTATAAGTTTATTCGCTAGTCGCAAGGAAAATCTTGAAAATCCATAATTTCTCCTTATTACGGATTCTTCATCAGAGAAAACATCATTGAAACCTTTCAGTAAATACGGAGTTATTGCTTTTTTGGTATCCTTAATTGATACCACTATATTGTTTTCATCAGAATTAAAAGCGGAAAGGTAAATGGAAGTTTCCTTTGTAATTTGAATACCAATTTTAATGAGAAGGCTTACCAGAGAAATGAATTTCTGTTTATCGCTTTCAAGAGTGAGCGATGATGATATTTTACCGTATTCAAGTTCTACTTTTTTAGACTCGCTCAATTTTTTTGTATTCTCTTTGAGCGGATTGAGAAGGTCAACAAATTTAATAAGCTCAGGTTTGAACTTTACAATTTTCTGCTGAAGAGTTGAATATTCAACGGCATTATCCATAATCTGAAGAAGAAGTTTCTGGTTCTCTTTTATTATTTCAACTGCCTCCTTCTGTTCCTCCGACGGTTTATCGATACTCTCCCAGAGTTCCTGCGCAAACCCTAATATTACATTTATTGGAGTCAGAAGCTCATGAAACATATGCGAGAGGAACGGTGCATCAATTTTATCGGCAGCTTCATTTTCAAGTTTTTGAATGTCGCCGTTCTCCTGCTTATCTTCAACCGGTTTAATCAGAATGGAATAATTTTCTATTTCACCGTTATAGTCTTTAATTGGAGTTGCAATTACAATCGCTTTAAGGAGAGTGCCCGAGGGTTTTTTGAATTCGAGCTCGAGTGAGATAGTTTTAAGTAAACCTGAATGAAAAATATTCTTATTTACTTTTGCCCTGTCGTCGTCCGAGACAAGCGAAATAAAAGGACGAGATTCAAGATCTTTTTTCGAATAGCCAAGTTTTTTAGAAACTTGTTCGTTTACGGAATATATAAATCCATCTTTATCCGTATTAATTATAAGATCAGCAGTATGATCGAAAACCGACTGGAGTAACTGAATTTTCTTTTTTTCTTCAATTCGTTCCGATACATTCTTAATAATATTAAGATGACCTTTCTTGCCTTTATATTCAACCGATGTGCGTGTCAGTTCAACCAGTATTGAAGAGCCATCACTTCTTTTATGACGCCACGGACCTGAATTAACTGTTTTTGTATCTGAAGACTGAATTAGAGTCTGGATATCCTCGGGAGCATAAAGGTCGGTAAGATCCATATTGAGGAATTCCGATTTTTTGTATCCGTAGAGTTTAAGAGCAGCATCGTTTACTTCCAGAAATTTAAGGTTGTCGAGGTCATAAATAAACATTGCTTCCGGAATATTGTGTATGAGCGAATCGTAAAGCTGCGCCTTGTTCTCATTGAGAATCTGAATTTCATTTTTCTGATTAAGGAGAATTTTTGCACCGATATAAATGTTATTGCTATCAAATATTTTCTGAACATTAACCTCAACCGTCAATTTCCCTTTCTCTTCAAATGTATAATTGAAATCGAGTTCATCGGTTCTAGAAATGTCGGAAGTATAATCCTCAATAGTTTTTGTGAAGGATTTATCGAACAATCTATTCAGGCTGGACTTAACAAATTCCTGGCGTTCAGGAATAAGCAATAACTGCATTAATTCGGTGCTGTATGATGCTATTTTGTTTTCGTTATCAATAAAGAGCAGTGCCAAAGGCAGATTTTTAATGAAATTCCTGTCAATGCATTCAGGGTCCTTAAAGTTTTTTTCTGCCACAGGTTGAGAAAATCCGATAATAGCAACCGTCTTATTTTCAAGGTCGCATATAGGAAATTGAATAATTTGAATCTCTTTTCTAAGATCAGGAGATATCGGGGATGATGAGCTGTCCAATATCAAAGCATTCGAAGTATCGCCAATATACTGGTCTACGGTCCTGTATAACGGGATCAGATACTTTGGAAGAAAATCGATTTCGTTTTTGTTTTCCAACTGAGCAGAGGAAAAGCCGAGAGCTTTAGCATAAGATTCATTGATAAGAATAAACTTGCCCGACGGATCTTTAACCCAGAAAAAATTCTCAATCTCGTTTATCTCTTTCTGAAGTTTAGCTTTCTCGATAAATGTGAAGGGATAAGTAAGTTTTATCTTATTAATAGTTGAAAGAATTCTTTTATCGGAAGTATATCTTTCAATTTCTGCAGTAGCAATAATAAACTTTTTGGTTTCCTGGTCGGTTTTTGACCCGGTCAATAGAGAAAAACAGACAATAAAATAGATATTGTTTTCACTTTTTAGAGGTGAAAATGTGACCTCATATTGTTTGCTATCGGAACCGGATTTTACTTCAAGTATATCCTTTACAGCAGTATCATATTTCCTTGCATCTATGAAGACTCTTTGCAGCGTAAGGAGATTATTTTCGTCGAATAGATCGAAGAAATTTAACTGAGGAAGTGCGGAAGGAATTATTTTTTTTACATCACCGTTAAGCGCAATTATCCGTCCGGATTTATCAATTATGATGCACGGTAGATCTAATTGCTTGCCGGCTGAAGTTTTAATATTCTTCTGATCATCCATATCAGTAATCCATTCTCACTGAACCAGAATTGTAACAGTATTGGAATAAGGAGTGTAGGTTCGTGTCCCCAAAGATTGTCTTACTCTATATTGATATGTAATTCCTCTTTGAACGTTTATATCAGTAGCCGATTTTGAATCCGCTGCCAGTTTAATATGTTCCTGGAAAGGACCATTCCCTGTTCTTCTCTCAACGATCGTCTCTTTTTCAAGTGGAGTGTTATCATCCCATTTAAGATTTACAACGTTGATGCCGAGTGTTGCAGTTAAATTAGAGGGACCGGACACATCAGTATAGTAACTGGAAACCGAGACCTCATTTGAAAAGCCGCTTACGGATGTATTAGTAAAATATGCAACTCTGTATTTATATCCGGTACTCGGGGCGATATCAATATCCTGATATTCTTCTGTATTAGAAGGAACAATTGCCAGGCGTTTAAATTGAGTAGTATTAGGATCTGTTCGTTCAATAATAAATCCCGATTCGTTAACGGCAAAATCGACCCACTTTAGATTAATATAACTTGCACCGATTGCCTCTGCGGAAAGATTCCAGGGGCCTCCGGGAATATTGGATGTACTTACTTCATTGCTGAATTCTGAAAAACCTGAATTGTTAAAAGCCCGGACCTTATAATAATAAACAACAAATGCTGATAGCCCGCCGTCTGTTGTACTTATAGTGTTCGTGGGCATAGTTTTAATTCGTCTGTAGGTTCCTGCGCCGTCATCTTTTCTCCATAATTCAAATCCGGTTTCGTTGGAAGATTTATCATCCCATAAAAGACTAACTGTAAAGTCGTTAACTTTTGTAAGAAAAAGATTCTGCGGTGTATTAGGTACTTTATCCTTTACGTAAATATTCTCCTGAACTTTACTTTCTTTTGATCTGCCTGTTGTGTTGTAGACTTTTACGAAATATTTGATCCTGGAACCGATTAAAGTTGAATCGACATTTAGAATTAGCGACGGATTAGTACCATCGGTATTCTGCAGAAACTTTTGTACAAATACGCCGTTAAGGTAAATTTCATAAAAGGATATTCCTTGTCCTCCCGAGCCATCAGCGGCCTGGTAAACAATATTATTATTGCCGACCATTACAGTATCGCCTGTAATCGGGGATCCGATTTCAATAGTAGGATTTGTAGCCTGCTGAACATCCGTCAGATTTTCAACACATCCTGCATTAAGGATAATTAACAATAATGCAAATCCTATTATGATTTTTTTAAAGGATCTTTTCACATTCACCAGTATTAAATATTCTTTTTCCGCTTGTTAAGTTAAGAAATACTTTAATGTAAAGGTAATTGAAATAATCGCACAGATAAACAATTTGCAATCAGATTTTGTGAAGTAACGCGGCTGGAAGTTTTTATTAATTCTGATATTTATCATCCGGACAATTAATAACTAATCAATATTTTTTTTTATAACTGGATATTATCGAAATCAACTAGCAAAGAGCGTGTTTCGTGCGGCTCCATTTTATCGATATAGAAATAAATAGTCTGACGATCGTTTTTCACTTCATATCGTGGAATTTTAGTGTTAATAATATCCGACGAAACATTTACGTTTCTGACCTTTTTATTCAAATTAACCTGAACAACGAGTTCTTCGGTCATTTTATCGCTCGGATTAGTAAATTCGATTGCTATTCTCCTGTTACTTCTTGTATCGTATCTTACCTCAACTCCCTGTCTTCTATTCCACCATTCTTTTAACTGTGCCAAGGAGGGGATCCACATATTTTTGCTTCTTGCATAGCGCATAACGTCCCGGATTACAGAAGCATATTGCTGTTGCAGCTGGAGATCAGAATGAACTTTAAAGACGTAAAGTCCGCCTTCAAACAGAATTCTATCAATATCCTCCTCATATGTATATCTCTGGAAATCAGTGTTTGTAAGGCCGTAATTTTTTACAATTTCGATATCGTCCCTTGCAGTCTTGGTAATTATCATAATCGGCTTATTATTACGGATTCTTATTTCAGGAACTGAACGGTCAGTTAATGAATCAGTCAGAAGAAATTCGATATTCCTTGCAGCCATCGCCTGAAGTGTATTATCATCATAATAACCATAGAGAGGCATAATAGCTTTCACCTCTTTTCCGGTTATTTTACTTAACGTATCTTTTGAGAAAGTAACATTCGAAAATTGAGTCTCCCGGCTGAAGAGTTTATTCATTGTATCTTCCGGAGATTCGAGAAAACCAATATCAATAATAGCTCCCAATTCACCTTTGGATGCAAGTGATTTTAATAAACCTGGGTACTTGACTCCAAGATCAGGATTAATAAAGAAAGTAGCCGGGAATTGAGAAAAGTTTAAGATGCCTGTAAGATTGGATGCGTTACCAATATTTTCTGTAAGCGTAGGAACAAATATCATTGCACCATCGTACGGCGCAGGCCAGTCTTTAATAAATGCTGTCGGTTGATAAGTCAGCCAGTTAATAGAATTATTAAAAAGCTTTTCGAAGAAAATATAATCTTTCTGAACACCCAGCACAGAATTAATTTCAAAACCATACCAGACAAACCTGCCTTTACCATAAGTACCGAAAGCAATACCGGCGCTTTTAGATATTTCTTCCCTTACAAGACCGGCTTCACTTCTGAAATCATACCAGAAACTAACCTGAGTTGTTCTCGGTTCAAGTACCTCGGCATAAATCGGTCGGTCCCAGGTCGCAATTTTTAGAGCATAGCCGGTTGGAATTTCAGCTGTGATCGGTAAATTACCTCTTAAGGTATGGACTTTATAAAACTCTTCCGGTTTTATTTCCCTGTTAAATTTCATACCGAAAACTTCGGTAAAGAAATCCCATCCGCGCCATTTACCTTCATCCGAAAAAGTTGCCGGTCCGCCGGATACAAAGAGACTTCCGCCATTCTCAAGATATTTTTTGAGTTGAATTAATTGTTTATCGCTTAAGGATTTGGATCCGGGAAGAATTAGAATTTTATATCCGAGATGTTCGCCAAGTTCGATTGTCTGATCTGAAATAACATCGTAAGTCATCCGCGAATTACCGACAAATTTTTTCCAGGTATCCACGTTATCTTTAAGCCAGGTACTGCCGGAAGGGAGCATATTCTCAGTATATTTCGAATAAAGTATTGCAGCTTTACCGGTTTTATCCTCGCTGGAAAGGACTTTAAGATTTTGCTTAGTAGGTAATATTTCTTTTATCTCATAGCTTCCATAAATATTTCGAACTATGAGCAGAAATACAAGAATACCGGTAATTAGCAAAACAAGGCCGCTAAGGAAAATAATAAGATAATTTACCCTGAGGCCTTTGGATTCTTTTACCTCCACCTCAGATTATCCTCTTGTTTTTTATCTTTAGCTGCAGGTTCAATATACCCTTCATTAGTATATCTCATGAATTTTTTCTTCGAAGGGGTTTTCTCTGAATCAGTTCGTCTGACATTGTCGCCTGTCGGTTTCTGATACCTGCTTCCTTCAGAATAGGAAGGTCCGCTTCCCACATATGTAGGTCTCAGTTCAGGACCTCTCGAAACTTCCTCCCTGCCTCCATAAGTCGGCTGTCTCTGATAGTCGAAGCCGGATTCCTGTTGCGGGGCAACAACTTCAAAGGTACGCCTTTCAGGAGAAACACCTCTTTGATCAGCAGTTAGAGGCGCAGGTGCGATTAGCTCTGCTGGTATAGCAGAAGGTTGAGGTGCTTGTGAAAGCACACCTTTCCGCTCCCTGATTTTATAAAGGATATATGCGCCGACAGCAAGAATAAAAGTCGATATTGTGGCAACCAGTATTATAAGCGAAAGAATAGGAATTAATTCCATATTAACCTCAAATAAAATTTTTTATTTTGACCCGGCAACAGCTGGAGCCGATTTCATGCCTGAATTAGAACCTCCGGAACCGGTTCTTTCAAGCTTACCCCAAGTCATTCTGACACCGAGAAATTCTTCAATTGTCGCCATCGCTTTTGTTACATCGATCAGAAGAATGAAAACAAGACGATAGACAATGGCATAAGGAACAAGTCTGAATTCCTCCTTCTCGGCAGCAATACAATAAACCGCCGACATAAGGTCAAGAACCGCAATTCCGACCCACCACAGGAATAGAGTTATGTGAATGCCGTATAATAAGGCTACAAGAATAAAGTAAAGATTAACAAAGATATTCATTGCAGGCCAGATTAGGGCTTCATAAAACATAGACCACATTATAAAACTGTTATTAAAATTTACAGTCGGATTGTAAAGATATCTTTTGTGTTTTCTAATAGCCTGAAGAATTCCCCTTGTCCATCTGTATCTTTGTTTTAATAACTGATAAATAGTTATAGGAGCTTCTGTATAAGCGACAGCATTCGGTTCGTAAATAATTTTCCAGCCTTTAGCCAGTATTTTAAGTGTAACATCAGCATCTTCGGCAAATGTATCGCTTGAATAGAAACCTGCATCCCTTAAAGTAACTTTTCTGAATACACCAATAGGACCGGGGATGATATTGACCATCTGGAGGAATCCCTGAGCGCTACGAGCCAGGTTCAAACCTTCGAGGTATTCGAGTGCCTGAAGGTCAGTCAGAATTTTTCTTCTATTCTGAACTTTCACATTACCGGCTACAGCACCAACGGACGGATCATCAAAATGACGCATAGCCATCTTAAGTGTGCTTGGAGTAAGCTGAGAATCACCATCCATACATAAAACGAATTGAGCTTCGGAATATTGGATTCCGGCATTCAGAGCTTTCGACTTACCGCCATTCGGTTTATTAATAAGCGAAACTTTAATAAGACCGGTTTTTCCTTTGTGATACCCGACGAGTGATTCTCCAACAGCCGCCGTATCATCCGTAGAACCGTCATTTACAATAATTATGTCGTAGTTCGGATAATCGATATCGAGGAGAGATTCGATAGATGAATAAAGGATTTTTCCTTCATTATAAACCGGAACTATAATTGAGACAAAAGGATAATAACCGGGTTTATTTTGAACAGAATATTTGGTTGTGTAAAAATAGGCCATGAAAAGAATGCCGAAATAACGAATTAATAGAACGAAAAGGAATATTACAAGAGAAACAATTGATGAATAAACAAAAAGACCGCTCCATGTAAGAATTGTGAGAGGCATTGTAATAAGAATGGCAATGAAGAGCAGAATTGAGAATATTCCTGATACCAAAATTGTTCTTTTCTTTTCGCGGGCAAGATTTCTCGAAGGAGGTTTGACCTCCCTATTATCCAACGCGATTTGATATTTATTCGGTTTTAAATCCATTTATCTTGGTATTCTATTCATCCATGATGTTCAAATAAAATGCCACAACAATTCTGACTAAAGATTAAAAAAAGACTTAAAAACGGCATCTACTTAATGTTAAAAAACTCAATTTGAAAAAATGCCTCAATAATATACAAATCCGGAAATAATATAATTCATTCATTAAACTATTGCAAGCAAATAAGTTAATAAGAGAAGTTAAGAGTTTAGTGTAAAAAAGTTAATTAACTCATTACAATGTAGTAAAGTTTATTTACTCATTTTTTGATAATGATACATAACAGATTCAAATAAGAGTTGCGATATTCTTTGTCCGCCAAGCTGTGTAAAATGCGAATAATCTTTCAAAGCGAGAGGTGGCGCTGAATTAACCCACTGATCCATCGAATTCTCCCCACCCATCGCTTCCCATAAATTCCAGAAAGTAATTTTTGTCTTTTCTACTATTCTTTTTTGTGTTTCGAGCAGAAAAGTTACATCAGGATTGGTTATGAATCGATTTCCTCTTTTCATTGTTTTATCGCCAACTCCCACGAGAAGAATGCTTGCCTCAGGATAATTCTTTTTCAATTCTTCTATCACATTTATCATTTTGTTTTCATAAAGGTTAAAAATTCCCTTATTCGGCGAAGATACATTTGCACCATACGTTAAAATTATTAGATTGTAATCGATCAGCTTCGTGAAATCCTGAAAAATCTTTTTAGGAATATCCAGAAGCGAAACACCGGTATTACCCGGCATCGGGAAATTATCCAGATAAACTCCATTACCAGATTCAAGACTTACACCGTAAAAATAAGGAGCCTGGCCTGAAACGAACCTGATTTCAATTGAAGTCGACGGTCGATTCAGATCGATTAAAGATTCCTGAACATCAGTTCCCGGCTGCAGACGAATTGTTTTTCTGGAATTATTATTAATCCTGTATTCAATTGTTGATTCATCGCTCGCATTACTGTAATAAATTTTCACTTTGGTAAAGGAACTTGTAGAAGATAAGTAATTAGTCGATTCATACTTAACCCAGCTGTTCTTTTGCGGCACAGCTACAGAACCGCTTATTCCGAAAGGAAGTCGATCCTGATTACGTGTAATTATAGCGGCATATTTCCAGTCATCTGAATAAGTGTGTATTGTTGTTTGTCTCATCTTAATATCGTTAGAGACTATCGAAAGGAACCCTGCACCCTTCCCACCGAAGGCTTGCTGAAGTTTTTCGCGGAGAAATTCGCTGATAATATCTCCCTGTATGAGAGAATCGCCGTAATGAGCAATTTTGATTACATTATTATTAGAGTTTTTAAGAGCAGCAAAGAATTTTCCCATCTGCTCAATATTTCCACTCAGAGGGATAAACTTACCTAATTGCTGAGTATAAGTTGAACTACTTGATTCTAATAAGAACTTATTAATTGGAACAATCCCCTCATCTTTTCCGAATGAGAAAAGAGGTGACGAGCAAAGAAATACAAAAAGGATAAAATATTTGAATAATTTTTTCATATAAACAGGAGAATTTTTGAAGTGTTTAGTTATAAAAAAAATGGATTTTTTCCAAATTAAAATCGAGCCAATTAGAAATGACTGATACTAATAGATACTCCAGTACGCCGACAACGATGCAGAAAACGACCTGTAACCGGTATCGTACCTAAAGCTATTAGAGAATCCTAATCTCCCGCTTATTATCAGGAGATCGATCGGTTTATAACTCGCTTCCGCATAAATTTCGCTAATAATAAAATCAGCCATTGGCACATAACCTATTTTACCACCAAATTTTCCTTTTAACTTCGACTCTAATTGCCATGAATATTCTCCCCAGATACTGTGCGAATCGAAGTCCTGCGGAGAATAATATGTAGTTGCAACAAATGCAAAATCCGAGAAGAAATACTCATAACCAAAAAGTGCATCCTTGAAAAATTTCCTGCCAAACCTTAACTGAAGATCATTTCCTTCATTGTTATCCGAAATCTGATAATAGCTATAATAACCTGAAATCTTCATTAAATCTTTGAACTGATAATATCCGGTTAATCTGTACAGTTCAGATTTCAAGCGGACATAGATTAATGTTGGTGAATAGAGCAGCAGTCGGGCGTCATTATTTTCGTAATTAGCAACCAGAGAAAAATAGTCCGGCTTTTCGTAACGTAAAGTAATATCTCCGACATTTTTAGTCGGTTCGCCAAGAATATTCAATGTACCGTAACCTGCGGAGATAGTAAGATTCTGGAATAAATAAATAGAAAGAATTCCTTTTAATGTTGTAAAATCCCTGCTTAGAATATCCGTTTTAATATTGGTTCTGTTCCACTGTGCACCTAATCCAAAAAATCCCATAAGTCCGGCATCCAATCGAAGACCGTAATTCCAGAGTTTCAAATTCTGATTATCGGCATAATAATTTGAAAAAGGTGTAATACCGATATTCGTAGGGATGAAGCCATAAAGAAAATTCCCGATACTGGAAATACCTCTGCTGAAGCCGGATGGAGGAATCCAGCTGATTCTCTGGTTCAGTATGCGAACTTCCGAGGTATCAGTTGTAGTCTCCAGTAATTCTTCATAAATATCCTCAGCCCGGCCGTATTCTTCGTTTAACACATATGCATCGGCCAAATACATTCTTCGTAAATCAATATCCTCCCTTAAGTATTCGTTATCTGGCAGTTCAAGAAGTTCCTCATAAAGTTCGTCAGCCTCTTCAAGCTTTTTATTCCGGATATAATATTCACCCAGAAGGGCAAGCCGTTTGTTCAGTTCTTTTACTTCAGTTTCATTCTGATTATCAAGCATCAGTTCTCTGTAGATCGCTTCTGCTTTTTCCGGTTGATCGGTAGCAGCATAAGCATCCGCAAGAAACAGTTTGAGATCCTCGTCTTCAGGTTTAAGCTTATATAAACTTTCGAGTTCTGCAAGTGCCAATGTAGAATCTTTATTGTAGTAATAATTTCTCGCTCTATGCAGTGCAACCTTGTAATCAAATTCCTGATTGAGAAGCTGATCATAGATTTCAATTGCTTTCTGGAAATCCCGAGTGCATGATACTATTTCCGCATATTCAATCAACTCATCTCTTGTCGGAGCTGTCCTCCGCGAAAAATATTCCTCGTATTTTAAACGGGCTTCTTCGCAATTTCCTTCGCCGGCAAGTTTACCGGCATCACTCTTAATTTCGAAGACAAGCTGTTCTTCGTGAGCGGACAGATGTATTGCATAATTGCTTTCTGCAAGTTCAACTTCGGGGTCATTAGGCGAAATACTCTTAGCAATGTCGATATATTTTCTGGCTTCCTCAAACTTTTTCTGCCATGAGTACATGGAAGCAAGTGAGAGATAGGAGTGAATTTCATTCGGCCTGTTTTGTGCTACGTTAAGTAAATAATTCTCCGCAATATCAAAATCTAGCACAGTCCAGACTGCAATCTGACCTCTTAGCAGCTTATAGTCGAGATTATTAGGTTCATATTGGAGTAATTTACTCAACTGACCGATAGCGCGTTCCCATTCATAATTCCAGGCGCAATACTTTGCAAATAAAAACCTGATATCAAGATCCTGATCCTCCGGGACATTTTCCAGATACTCATTCAAAATTTCAATAGCGCTGTCGAAATAGAACAAATTAGCGTATGCTTCAGAAAGCTTTTTAACCGCTTCTTTATCGGAGGGATTATTTTTAAGCATTTCGGTATAGAAAGATACCGCGTTGTTATATGTACTGTCTCTGTATGTTGTAACGGTATTTAATAAGTTCTTAAATTCATCATTGTCGGCTTCTGTATTCTGAAGGACCTGCAGCTGTTGATAGGCTTCCTCATATCTGCCTGCACCAATCAATTCGTTTACAAGCTGGTATCGGATCTGAATATTTTCGGGATCTCTTGTAAGAATACTTGTATAACGGTCGATTGGATAAACTTTTTCATAAGCCCGGGGCTGATACTGAAGCAGATATGCCTGGTTAATTGCCTGATCCAGTCCGTCTTCGGCTTCTTTAAAAAACGGTTTGAAGGATAAAGCTTTTCGAAATGCATCTTCAGCAATTTTAAATTTGCTAAGCCAGAGGGTAAAATAACCGTACCTGCTCCATAACCTCCAGTCTTCAGGATATCTTTCAACAAATTTTTTTAATATTCTCTCCCCTTTAACAATCGAGCCTGTTTTTGCAAGAATTTCAGTATAACGGATTATTTCGTCGGGAGAGGCATTATCATCCCTTTTAAGATATTCATCGTACCAGAGTTCGGCATTACTCCATTCTTCAAGCCATCGATAACTTTTTCCGATTTCCAGATAACTGAATGCATAATTAGGATCGATGGCAATATCTCTTTTATGACCTTCAATTTTACGGTAAAGCTGAGCATGCCAAATCGAAATAACACGGTTGAGGTCTGTCTGAATTTGTCCATTAGAAGGGTCAAGCCGGCGTGCTCTTCTTAAATCCAATACAGAATACTGGTACTCGGTTGTTTTTTCGTAACACAAACCACGGATATGATAACCATCGGCAAGCTGAGGATTAGCAGAAATAAATTTATTTAACTGATCAATTGCTTCTTTGAAACGACCTTCTTTTATCAGGAGATCCGCCTGACGTCTTAACCCGTCCGACCTTACCTGAGCAAAGGCAAAAGAAGTAATGAGTAATAATGTAAAAAGTATTTTAGCACAATGCCTCATTAACCGATATATTTGTTTAGTGGCTGATATGAATTCGTTGATGAATTTTCTGCAGTCAGAACAAATTCCATCATTGATTCAGCATTTTCAACTCTTTCATCTACCTCAATATTGAAGATTGATATATAGTCAAGAGCGGCGTTGATGTAATTTGGATCGTGACTCGGAAGATTATTCTGCACATTAGTCATTAAATCTACAACTGTTTTCAGTGTTCCTCTTACAAGCAATACAATTACTTTGTTTTCAATAATGCAGATTTTGTCTTTCTTGCTGGTAGATTGTTTAACGGCATTCTGCAATTGCGTAACGTTGAGTATTCCTTTTATCTGACCGGCCGGATCCAGTTTAAAGGATATGATATTAAATGTCTGACCAGTACTTTTGTAAAGGGCAATCTGGTTATTTAGAATCAGCAGAAAATCATTGTAATTATAAATATTAGAAAAAGCATAAGGTTCTGTAGGAACGTCGATTCTGGTGGGGCGATTAATCATTCTGGGTTTAGTAATTGAAGGTGTGAATTCATCGGTTGAGGTGAACTGTTCTCTTGAAAACTCAGTTGTTACTCCTTTATATGGTTCAATCCTATACTCCGCTGTAAATTCCCCTTCGGTATGTCCCACGTTGGGTGAAATTGTGACCTGTCCGCTATGAAGTCTTTCCCCTCTGACTGATTGCTTCTTGAGCTGAACAACACCAGTAACAAATTGTGAGAGGCCTTCCACAATCGACTGAGCTTTTTGAGTAGCCGGTTCACTGATAACAAAGAGACTTGTAATATCCCTCTCTTCAATTATTTCAAGAGTGTGCAAAAAAGTATTCCGAAGATGATCAAGGTTTCTGAAACCAACAAAGGGTGTCAGTTCATCAAAAATTATTCTTGTAGGGTTATACTGGTTTACTACCGTAATTATATCATTAAAATATTCTACCAGATAATCATCCGGATTATACATGTCGTAAATATCATTTGGAGGAGCGACCCGGACAACAATAATGAGATTTTGATTCATATATGACTGAATATCAAAATTCAAAGAAGCTGCCTGAATCATTAGATCCTTAGGGCGCATAATAGTAAAAAACAGGCATACTTCAGCATTTTTAGCCGCTTCAAGTGCACACTGCAAACCAATAAGTGTTCTCCCGGATTTTCGCGGGCCAACAACGAGGTAACTTCCACCTCTATAAATACCTCCCCAGTTATTATCAATAAATGAAAAACCGGAGGGAATTCTTCTAACTGAACTAACCATGATTTAACCTATTTTTTGCTTTTTCTAAGGTATATCCAGCCAATAAATATGCCATTAAAAAGTTCGAAAACATTCAAAAAACAAAATTTTGTATTCTAAAATAGTGTAAATTCTGATAAGATGGTTCAAAATAATACATCTTATTCTTCAAGTCATTTCAGGTTGCCGAAAACAAAAATTGCCGTAGCATTTGCCGTAATTGTCGGTTCATTTGTTATATAATCCATCCTGTCATCTCTGTAATAGATATCCTCACTCTGAAATTTTTCATAAATATCTCCCTTTTCATATTGGAGATTGTAAGTTTTTAAGAATGATTTTGTAGCCGGTCCGGCGGCAAAACCACCCGGTAGTCTCCCTTTAAAGTGAGAAATCTGATGGTGAAAATTCCTCGTAAAATTATCACCAACATTATGTATAAAACTGACACCCCATGGATTTCTGCCAAGTATAAAATCTTTCTGTATAGTCGCGAGTGTATCATAGGACTTGTCACCGGTCAATTTTTGCCAGAGAATCTCCTGGAGAGCGATTCCAATAATTGTCTGATTTGTTCCCCATGAAAGTGAAGCCCCAATGCCAAATAGATTGCCGCCACTATTTTCCTTAAAATGGTCGAGATTCTTTTTAATGTAATCCTTATATCTTTCTACAAACCTCGATAACCTGTAATGAGCAATCGAGTTTATATTTCCCCAGCTCCACCAGAAATCTGCACCTGCCGAGTCTGCAAAAACTTTAGCGTCATCCAGATATGATTGATTCTTGTTAGTAAGATATAATTCTACAGCCGCAAGAGCCATTTTACCTTCGAAACTGTTATCAATGTACATTCCGGTTCCGCTGCTGTCGATATTCTGAACTCTATCCTTTATAGCATAATATTTTTCGGCCGCATTTAAACACTTATCAGCGAATTCGGGGAACTGAATTTTACTCCTCCAGATTCGGGAAGCCAGAGCCATTGTTGCCGAATAGATTCCAATCAGATTCTTTCCCATCCCGGAAAAAGCAGGTCTGTCGAAGCCGAGAGGATCATCTTCCGGCATTCTCCACCCTACTTCATGATCACGCAGATCCTGAACCTGTGTTATAAACTTGTCATTTGAATATGCCGCACGGAGAAGCCAGTCGAGTCCAACTTTAGCTTCCTCGAGCATGTCCGGCACACCGTTATTATCTCTGTCGAAACCGAATTTTACCGGATCGAATTCATAAGAGAATAGAAGCATATACGTTGAATAGGCTGTTGTATTCAGAAATTTAACATAGTCACCCGCGTCATGCCATCCGCCGGTTACATCAACTTTCCTATTGATTGATCTCCTTCCGTCGATAATTGAAGTTGCATCCGAAATATGGCAAACCTCATGCTCAGAGGGATTTGTATAACCGCATCTCTGAACTTTAAAAAATTGGAGTAATATTTCAGCAATATTTTTGTAGGGATCGGAATTAATGGTAAAAGGATAGGATTGCCTGTCGGCGATACCGATTATAAACTCGCCTGTATCTCTTACTTCAGAAAAATCGATTACGTAAGAATATTTAAAATTTCCGTACTGCCCGAGGTTGTTCGAAAAAGTATAACTACCTGCATTTTTACCTGATCTTCTGTTTTTTAATTCAGCTTTCATCCCCTCAAGCGGAATATTGGATAATACAATAGCAGATTTATGTTCGGAAGGAAGAAATCCGACCTGATTAATTCTGAAATAAATTTCCGATTCCGCTTTAAGACTTACAGTGCAGTTTGGAATAAGAGCTACAAGAAAAAGACAAACCAGAACAAACTTCGTACGGGACATTTAACCTCTTTAACAACAAATAAATGTTAGATAATTCAATAATAAGAATTATACTGAATCATGAAGAACAATGACATATTACATCACATAGTACATTATAAATTGGAAATTAATCGAACAGGAAATTGGATATTGTTCCTTTCAGGACTTGAAATTCTGCAGGCAAATATAATTAAATAGATGTATAACGGAAAACATAATAAGATTTCTAAATCTGCAGATTAAATTTGTTATTAATCTTAATTCCGAGCCCATTATTACCGCTGAAATAAAGTTGTCCGTTTCTAACTGTCTCAGCAACAAACGGATCATTTTTAATCAGCAGATTGCCGTCTAGGTCAGCATAATCAGCAAGAGGGGACAATAACATTGCAGCTGAAATTGCACAGGAAGTTTCCGTCATACATCCGATCATAATTTTAAGGTTGTATTCCCTCGCTTTTCCAATTATTTCTAGAGCGTTAGCTATTCCGCTGCATTTCATTAATTTAATATTGATACCCGCAAAACAATTTTTAACCGTCTCAATATCGTTAAAGGTTTGCATCGACTCATCAGCGATAATCGGTAAAGGAGATCGTTCATTCAACCAGGAAGTATCTTCAATTCTAGATACCGGAAAGGGCTGTTCAATCAGTTCAACAGAATGTTCTTTAAGGAAATGAGTCAGTTCAAGTGCGGCATATTTATCTGCCCAGCCCTGATTCGCATCAACATATAGTCTCTTATCTGTAAGTTCTCTTACTGTATTTATTATTCTATAATCATCAGCCGTACCGAGTTTTATTTTCAAGATTTTAAAATCGCAGGCTTCCTTTATTTTATGTTCGATGATTTCCGGTTTATCGATTCCGATAGTATAAGATGTAAATAGCGGATCTTTCGTGCTGATACCTAAATATTCATAACAGGGTCGCTCCCATAAATTACCCAGAAGGTCGTGCATTGCGATATCAACCGCTGCTTTTGCAGCAGTGTTCCCTGGGAACTCTCTTTCCATGCTTCGATTAATTTCAATAATATTTTCATATCTAGTGAGATCGGGGTATACTAGTTGTTCTAAAAATGAAGTTACCGATTCCTGATTTTCTTTCAGGTAAGGAGGCAGACTTGCCTCCCCATAACCTTCGATACCGTCCTGAATAAGTTTTACTATTACAGCAGGAGTAGTTTTTCTGGAACTGAAGGAAATATTGAACTGATGTTTAAGTTCAAGGGTGTATTTCTGAAACTTTATCTCCACCCGATTATTCTCGTCCTTTATTACAGTGACATAAAATCATTTCAGACCATTAATATGTTTAAAGAAAAAAAGGTCATCCCAGAAATCCGGGGTGACCTTTCTAATGTTTATTTAAGAATCACCAAAATTTTTTAATTCCGGTGACTAAATGAATCTAAGCAAAGTATGCTTGATGACAGGCATATAGAGCCAGTCCGATCACAGCAATCATGATAAAGACGAATATTGTTGCACCAAGTTTTCCCATTTTATTTTCCTCTTAAAATTTTTGTTGTAAAATAGATTTCATAATTCAACAATTTTGAAATTACTTTAAGAGAACCATTTTCTTTGTAGCAACAAAGCTGCCTGCTGTAATTCTGTACACATATGTACCGCTGGCAACCTTCTGCCCTGAACTGTCCTCCCCGTTCCAGACAGCAGAATAACTGCCTGCATTTCTGTATTCGTTTACAAGTGTATTAACTTCTCTACCAAGCATATCGTATACTTTAACAGTAACGAAATTGTCGTTTGGTATAGCATAGTTAATTCTTGTGGACGGATTAAACGGATTAGGATAATTCTGCTCTAATATGAAATTGGCTGGTATTACTTGATGCTCTGGTTCTACGCTTGTCAATCCGCCGGTGTTAAATGAACCGACAGCAGAATAGACTGACTGAGAACCGGTATTATTTTTAGAATAAACTCTCCAATAGTATTTTGTATTAGGATCTAATCCATCGACTTTTGCAAATTTCTCATCAACACTGCTTATTCTGATTGCACCACTGAAGTCAGCATTCTTCGAGTATTCAACATCATATTTCAGATGAGTAGAAGGCTGGGAAGGCAATGCCCATGAAAGCAATGCTGTTGTACTATTGATCGGCTGTCCTTGAATCGGGCTAACAGCAAACGGGACGATAGCCATGGCTCCGGCGGCGGTTTGGAAACTTGCAACGTAAGACCAGCTTGCTTCAGTATTCGGTGCTGCAGCCAGACGGGACTGAACCTGCCAGTAATATGTTGCTCCTGCGTATAATGTGATTGAAGGAGTAAATGTCAGTGAATTAAATGCTGATGATGTTACTCCAATCCATCCTGTTTCGGTAGCAGTAACGTGATTCAGCATTCCGTTTCCATCAGTACTCGAGTAAGGTGAAATTCTTACTTTGTACTGAAGTGCAGGAGGTGTAACCGCAAACCATGAGAGTGTAGGATTCAATGTTGATACTTCAACACCAACAGGTGAAGTCGGATATGCAACTGAAACTGAATTAATTGAAGCAGGTATTACAAAGCTCTCAGTTGTTGACCAGGCTGACCATGTTAAACCGTTATCAACCGATGATCTGACTCTCCACCAGTAAGTACCCGAAGTTAAACTTGCACCAAGAGTATAGTAGAGGTTTGATGCAAACCATGCCGATGTTCCGAGTGGAGCTACATTAAGGTCCGAATCGTCATCCCATTGTACCTGGAAGTACAATCCGGTTGTAAATGTGCCTGTATACCAGAAGAAGGTAGGCGGATTAATGTAATAATAATAACCGCCAACCGGCCAGGAAGGATAAGGTACTGGCGCAACAGTAGGTGTTGAACTGTAAACAACAAAGCTTTCAACCGAAGACCAGCTGCCGTAGTTAACACCATCAAATACTCTAACCTGCCAATAGTAAGTTTGACCTGCTGTTAAAGGAGCAGGGAAAACTGTATAAAGGTTTGAAGTATAAGCTAAAAATGTAGCCGATCCGTGATTTAATGTCCCAAATCCGTCAACTGAAGGATCAGTTGCATATCTAACCTGATACTGACCTGAGAATAACGTTCCTGTGTACCAGTATAGATATGGAGGATTGGAATAAGTGGTAGCTCCTCCAATCGGATACGATTGGTAAGGTGTCGGTAATCCGGGTGTTGTGAAACTAACAGCCGACGAATATGTGATAATAACTGTACCGGCATTATTCTTAGCTCTAACAATAACATCGTAAGTTGTGCCGGCCGCTAAACCGTTAATTGTATAAAATGCATTTGTAAGATTTGGAATCGTAGTATAGGATAAGAAACTATCATCAGAATAATAAATGTCATATTTAACATTTGCAGTGTAAGGCAACAGTAACCAGGCAAGGTTAACAGATGTGCCGGATGCATAGTAAGTTGTAATTGTAAGATTTCCTAAATGTGTTGTGAATTCCCAGGAGCCGGAATATTTTCCGTCACTCGGACCGCCATTTGCTTTAACTCTCCAGTAGTAAAGTGTACCGGAAGTTAATTGTTCAAAATTGGCAACAGTGTAAGTTAAAGCTCCTATGCTCGTACTTGAAGTCAACGGAACAAGTGCACCAAAAGCAGGATCCGTAGATACTTCAAGATCGTAACTTGCTGCGCCAGCCACTGCTAACCAGGTAAATGTTGGCAGAACAGAAATTCCGACAGCGTAATTGGTCTGTGAAGGATTGGAAACACTGACTAAGAATGTCGTAAAGAATTCCCAGGATGCAGTCCAAGGACCCCAAGTTACTCCGCCGTTATTTGTTGCACGGACTCTCCAATGGTAAGTTGTTCCCGGAGTTAAACCGACTGCAGCATAGGAAGTAGCTCCGCCCGTTGTTGTCTGAATGAAAGGTGAACCGAATGCAGGATCATCATCAACCTGAATTTGATAATCGTCAGCACCGGGAGCTGCGCTCCATGTAAATGTGAAGGATGTTGCAACTCCTTCAGATAAATCAGCAGGAGAAATTAATGTAATATCATCTGCTGTAGTGGTAAAGGAGAATGGACCAATCCATGTTCCTAGAGGATCAGTCTGGCTTCTTACATACCAGTTATAAGTTGTATTGAAAAGAAGTGGACCCGCAATATTAATGCTGTTTGTATTTACGCTTGTACTCAAATCCTCACCCTGAACTCCGCCGTGATCAAGTTCAAAATCGAAATCCGGTCCGAAGAAATTGAGCCAGTCCCATGAAACCAGAATATTTAAATTGGATGTTCCAACATAACCTGTAACAGGGCTGGTAGTTTTACCTACCCATGGATCGTAATCAACAGCACCGGCACCCGGGTTTTCGCTTATTACGCCTCCGGTTCCTCCCGGATTTGTACTAATAGTCGGGCCATCGTAGGCACCGTTGAATCCCCAGTAGTTATTTTCTGCGAGTACCGTCTGATTGCTCTGGTTATCAACTGCGTTAGGCACATCAAAATTGCAATTTACAATTACTGTACCTGTATAATTCGGATCGATCTGAATTGCATAATCAGGATCGAGGTAACTGAAAGTGAAACCGTCGATTGTCACGTTATCTGCGGCAACAGTAATTGCCGGTGACCCGTGATTAACAATTGTTCCGGGTTCAGCAGTAAGTGTTACTTCTTTATCCACGGTGAAAGCATTGTAAGTACCTGCCTGAATAATAACTTCATCACCGTTCTGTGCATTATCGATAGCGTCATCAACATAATCCGGATCGGATGTATCGCCATAATATGTCATTGGAGTAGTAGTGCGGTCTGCACCGTACCAGGGGGAATAATCTACATTGTCAGAAACCGGGCTTCCGGTACCTAAAGCATTAGTAGTTGCATTAAATGGACCAGATAAATTACCCCACCAATTGGCTTCAGCAGAAAGAAGATTTAAACCGGGATCTGCATTGTTTATACCATAAGTAGTATTTAGATCTAAATCATTGTCAGTAACAATCACATCACCGGCATCTTCACGGACTCTGATTCCAGTTTGATTTCCGCTAATGTCATTACCCTGGATCAGAATATTTGTAAAGGTATTATTATTGGCTCCTGTTCCGATATTGACACCAAACTGGAAACCACCGCCACCTGTTCCGGTTACTGTATTTCCATCAACAATAACATTATCAACTGTTCCGGATCCGATAGCATAAGTAATGTTAATACCCTGATAACCTCCGGGCAAACCAGCGGATAAATCTGTTACAATCGAATTCTCAATTATTGATGAATTGGAAGCTTCAGTTGTTATAGCTCTTAGTACATTACCTGTAAATGAATTCCATTTTACTGTAATCGTACCTACGCCGGAATTTTTATTTATATAAATTCCTTCGTAACCAGCTGCTGAAACTGCATTGTGTGTAAAAACATTGTTATGAATATTCAATCCGGAGATGTCGGCATTAAAGACAGTCTGAATTCCTTGAGATATATCATCAGTGTCATCAGAACCGGCAATCCGAAATTCATTGTCATATATCTCAACATCAGTTGCGCCTATGACAATTCCGCTGCTGTAAAAACCATCTACCCATAATGGGCTGACAATAGTAAAACCATGAATAATTGTACCATTCCCAAGTATCTCAATATTTGGATCAGCTAACGGCCAACTTGCGATAGGCACATTTGTAACGCCCTGGATAAATGTCGAGCCGGCACCAGCACCAATAAATTCAATACCGGTCTTTCCTACAGGAATTGTTAAGTCCTCAGTATAGGTACCTGCAGCAACATTAATCGTAGAACCAGAGGCGACATTATCAATTGCGTGCTGAATTGTTAACCAGGGGGTTCCGGGAGAACCGTCGTTAGCATCATTCCCGGTTGTACTGACGTAATACGTTTGTGCAAAGTTCATTCCTGTGAACAGGAAGATGAACAGTGCAAAAACAGTAAATTTGTTTTTCATAAGCACCCTCTTTAGAAATTAAACAAACTTATAGTTTAAGCTCGGCTGTTTTACCCTTTCGGCTGTATCTATTTTCGGCTGTCGGCTGGTAATTAAAATAAGAAAAAGCTAATCCCCTCAGATTACCTTCTTTCTTTATTACTGATTAAAGAATAATACTCTTATATGAACTTCGGCTGGTAACTGGTTCAAAGCTAAGGACTGAATGTCTTATTGTCAAGTAAAAAATTGAAATTCATTTAAAAAAAAATTTCGACACTTCTTCAGGGCTTTTTATTGGTCATTCTGAAACCGGGATATTTAATCTGGAGTTCAGGCAATAATCCCCTGCAGCAGGAATATATATAAGATAGTAAAAGTGAATTTTTCTGTTGCTTATCAGAATTTAATATTGAATATTTGCCCGAATTTTTAAACTAAAAAGGTAAAACCAATTTATGAATTCGGGTCCAAGAGAACAATGGGGAAGCAAAATCGGATTTATACTTGCGGCGGCGGGATCTGCAGTAGGTCTCGGAAATATCTGGAGATTCCCCTACCTGGCCGGCGAAAACGGAGGCGCGGCATTTATTTTTGTTTATGTAGTATGTGTAATCGCAATCGGTATACCGGTTCTCATTGCTGAAATATTGATTGGAAGAACCGCGCAAAAAAATCCTGTCGGTTCTTTTAAGGTCCTTACAAAATCAAAATTCTGGCATGGCATAGGCGGAATGGGTGTTATTGCCGGATTTGTAATTCTCTCCTTCTATTCTGTTGTTGCCGGATGGACTCTCGGATATATTGCTGAAGCTGTAAACGGATCCCTTCTAAACTATGACGTTGCCGAAAAAACCAGCGAGCATTTCTCAACTTTGACTTTAGATCCGATGTGGAACGTATCGCAGCTCGCGATATTTATGATCCTCACGATGGGCATAGTTTATTTCGGTGTTCAAAAAGGAATTGAACTCGGCAGCAAAATTATGATGCCTCTCCTCTTCGTTCTACTTATTGTTTTAATGATCAGAGGATTAACACTCGACGGAGCGTCGGCAGGTATCAATTATCTTTTTAATCCCGACTGGAGTAAGATAAATACAAAAGTGATTCTCGCTGCCCTGGGCCAGGCATTCTTTTCTCTAAGTCTTGGAATGGGTGCAATGCTTACTTACGGCAGCTATATGAGTAAAAAAGATAATATACCTACATCATCGGTATGGATTGCATTTCTTGATACATCTGTTGCCATTATTGCAGGCATCTGCATATTTACGGTTGTATTCGCAACGGGACAGAATCCGGACGTCGGACCAAGCCTTATCTTTAGAACATTGCCGGTTGTATTTACAAAAATGCCGGGCGGGCATTTATTCTCAATTCTGTTTTTCCTTGCACTCGCACTAGCTGCACTTACATCAACAGTTTCACTTTTAGAAGTTGTTACTGCCTATTTTGTAGATGAGAAAGGTTGGGCACGTAAAAAAGCAGTTATAGTGTTTGGAACACTTTCATTAATCCTCGGAATTCCAAGCGCACTCTCAACTAATTTACTTTCCGATTTTAAGATTGCCGGACTTAATTTTTTCGATCTCACAGAATTCATTTCGTCAAATCTGATGCTTCCGATTGGCGGATTTTTTATCGCGATTTTTGTCGGATGGTTGTGGGGGTTTGATAAAGTACTCAATTTTCTAAAAGACGGAAGTGAAAAAATATTCGATAAATTTCCCTGGATAATCGGGTTATGGAAAGTTATTCTAAGGTTTATTGCACCGGTATTAATAATAATTGTCCTGTTAAGTTCAATTGGATTACTTTAATTAAATGAATCCGAAACTAACCAATCTAAATCCATGAAAAAATCCACTGCAGGTATTGTAACTATCGGAATAATCTTTTTGCTTTTTATTTTCGGCGGAAGATCCTTTTTCGATATTGTCTGGTCATTCCCCGGTAATTTCGAAAGTATTAAAGAATTCCCGAGTAAAGATCTACCGTTAGGTTCTATTCCACTGATACTAGCTCTACTACTCGGTACCGGGATTTTTATAACCGTTAAAAATTTCTTTCCGCAATTCCGTTATTTCTGGCACGGAATAAAAGTTACGGCAGGTGTATATGATGATCCGAAAGATGCCGGCGACCTCAGCCACTTTAAAGCGCTTTCAACGGCAATCTCGGCAACCGTAGGCATCGGAAATATCGCCGGTGTTGCAACAGCAATTTACTATGGCGGCCCCGGTGCGCTCTTCTGGATGTGGATATCGGCCATCTTTGGTACATCGCTTAAATTTGCCGAGTGTTCTCTTGCACATAAATACCGGGATATTCTACCCGATGGATCCGTAGCGGGCGGACCGATGTACACAATTGAAAAAGGACTCGGGAAAAATTTTAAATGGCTTGCGATTCTATTCGCGAGCTTTGCCGTTATCTGTTCATTCGCGACCGGCAACGCAATTCAATCTTTCACTCTCTCAGACCAGCTATACTCCGAATATTCTCAGATAGCCGGCACAACAAGTTTCTGGACTCTGAAGCATGAAATCTTTTCCGGATTTTCTGTTTCTGTCTCTCAGATTTTAAACGGAATTTTTATTTCAACAGTTGTAGGATCTGTAATTATAGGCGGAATAAAAAGAATTGGAAATGTCACAAGTATCCTCTCCCCTTTTATGGCGGTGTTTTATTTTGTTACCGCGATGGTAGTAGTTATTTCCAATCTACCGCAGCTCTTCCCTTCCCTCGGAATGATTATTCAAATGGCATTCAATCCTCCGGCACAGATCGCGGGCGTTAGCGGCGGTGCATTTCTCGTTATTCTTAATACGGCTCTCTGGGGAATTAAAAGAGGATTGTATTCAAATGAATCCGGTCAGGGAAGCGCACCGATTGCGCACTCAACCGCTAAAACGAAATACGGAGTTCGCGAAGGTACAGTCGCATTGCTTGAACCGTTTATCGATACAATAATCATTTGTACATTAACCGGACTCGTTATAATTATTACCGGCGCCTGGCATCATACACAGTATTATAAATTGATGAATCCCGAGTATGATGGTGAATTATTGAACGCAAGTCTGCTTACTGCATTCGCATTCAAGCAGGGTTTAAGCTGGCTATTTGACTATGGGGATAAGATAGTTACAATCGGAGTATTCCTCTTTTCAATCTCAACAATTATCAGCTGGTCGTATTACGGTGACAGGGCAACCCATTATCTTTTCGGAGAGAAAGCGATAATTTATTACAAATGGGTCTTTGTTGTATTCGTTTTCATAGGAGCTGTTGCAGAGCTTGAAGCTATATGGGCATTCGGTGATGCGGCGTTAGGGTTCATGACAGCCCCCAACCTTCTCTCTATCATTTTGTTATCCGGAGTTCTTAAGAAAGATGTGAAGGAATATTTTTCCATTAAGCACATTCCGTTCAAAAAAAGATGAACAAATAAAATTAACTGACACTTCCGGGGATTAATCGTCATGAATTAATCCCCGTATTTTATCTCCAATAATTCTTCGATTTTCCTGCGATTTATTTTTGAGATTATTAAATTGTGGCGCAACCTTCAGATTTGTTGCATCCTTATTAATACAATCAATCATTACTCATAAATAGTAATCATTAATAAAGAATAGGTATTTAGATGCATTCAAACTCTAAGCGCGAACAATGGGGCAGTAAAATCGGTTTTATTCTGGCCGCTGCCGGTTCAGCAGTTGGACTAGGGAATATCTGGCGGTTTCCATATCTGGCCGGAGAAAACGGCGGAGCTGCTTTTATTTTTGTCTATATTATCTGCGTGTTTGTTATCGGAATTCCGGTACTGGTTGCAGAAATTCTGATCGGTAGAACAACTCAGAAAAATCCTGTAGGGTCATTTAAATTATTAAGTAAATCTCCGTTCTGGTCTGGTATCGGCGGAATGGGAGTGATCGCCGCATTTGTAATCCTCTCTTTTTATACTGTTGTTGCAGGATGGACATTCGGATATATTATTGAAGCTGTCAACGGGAATTTAATGAATTATAATATCCCGGAAACTGCAAACAGTCATTTTACAGAACTCACTCAGAATTCTTTCTGGAACGTAGGACTACTTGCTCTTTTTATGCTGCTGACAATGGGAATAGTCTATTTCGGCGTTCAGAAAGGGATTGAAAGAGGAAGTAAAATAATGATGCCGATGCTCTTCGTGTTATTGATTGTTCTTATGATTAGAGGATTAACTCTTGACGGTGCTTCCAAAGGACTTGAGTATTTATTCAATCCCGACTTCAGTAAAATAAACACTGGAGTTATACTTTCAGCACTCGGGCAGGCGTTTTTCTCTATGAGTCTTGGAATGGGGGCAATGCTTACTTACGGTAGCTATATGTCTAAGAAACAAAATGTACCCGGGTCATCTGTATGGATTGCAATGCTTGATCTATCGATAGCAATTATTTCGGGCATCTGCATCTTCACAGTCGTATTTGCTACTGGTCAGAATCCTGACGTAGGTCCGAGTCTTATTTTCCGCACGCTTCCGGTGGTATTCACAAAGATGCCGGGCGGATACTTCTTCTCTATCCTGTTTTTCTTTGCATTAACATTAGCAGCTCTTACATCAACCGTTTCATTGCTCGAAGTAGTAACCGCATATTTTGTAGATGAGAAAGGATGGAGCAGAAAAAAAGCAGTACTCTTTTTCGGTTCGCTTTCTTTATTACTTGGTATTCCTAGCGCGTTATCGTTTAATCTTCTTGCAGACGCACAGATATTCGGTCTAACCTTTTTCGGACTTACAGAATTTATTTCCTCGAATTTATTATTACCGATCGGCGGATTCTTCATTGCCCTGTTTGTAGGATGGTACTGGGGATTTGAAACTGTAATTCAGAATGTTAAAGAGGGAGCCGAATCCGTGTTCGGCAAATTTCCGTGGCTTTTAGGCTACTGGAAAATAATTTTGAGATTCGTTGCACCGATATTAATCATAATTGTTTTACTTAGTTCCTTAGGAATAATTTAGATCATTGACAATTCATTTCATCACAAAAAATAGAGAGATATGAAAAAATCAACTGCCGGTCTAATTACACTTGGAATCATCTTTTCAATATTCATATTTGGCGGAGAGGAATTTTTTAATACCGTTTGGTCCTTCCCCGGAAATATTGAAAGCATTAAGAATTTTCCGAGTAAAGAAGTACCTCTCGGTTCAATCCCTCTTATGCTTCTTTTATTGTTAGGTACAGGTGTTTTCATCACATTTAAACTGCTATTCCCGCAGATCAGATATTTCTGGCACGGAATTAAAGTAACAGCCGGAACATATGATGACCCAAGTGATCAGGGAGATCTCAGTCATTTCAAAGCACTCGCAACCGCCATATCGGCAACAGTTGGAATTGGAAATATTGCCGGAGTAGCTACCGCAATTTATTACGGCGGACCTGGTGCATTATTCTGGATGTGGATGACAGGATTGTTCGGAACCGCACTCAAATTTGCCGAAGTATCGCTGGCACATAAGCACCGGGATATTCTGCCGGATGGATCAGCGGCCGGCGGTCCGATGTACACAATTGAAAAAGGATTGGGTCCTAAATGGAAATGGCTTGCTATTCTTTTTGCAAGCTTTGCTGTCATATGTTCGTTTGCAACGGGTAACGCGATTCAGGCTTTTACACTTTCCGACCAGTTGTTTTCGGAAACCAAACAGATTCTAGGTACAGAAAGTTTCTGGACTATCCAGCATGCTATCATCGGAAATTTTTCTGTTTCTTATACTCAGATAATAATTGGCCTTGTGTTATCGAGCCTTATTGGCCTTGTAATAATCGGCGGCATAAAAAGAATTGGAAATGTAACCGGATTTCTTTCACCTTTCATGGCAGTGATATATGTTTTTACTTCACTAGTTGTTCTGATTTCCAATCTGCCTCATTTAGGGCCGGCCTTCGGCATGATATTCGATTTTGCATTCAATCCCCCTGCTCAAATTGCCGGAGTAGGCGGGGGAACATTTTTAATCTGGCTTAATACTGTTTTGTGGGGCGTGAAAAGAGGTCTCTACTCCAATGAATCCGGCCAGGGGAGCGCACCCATCGCCCATTCAACAGCAAAGACTAAATACGGCGTAAGAGAAGGAACTGTTGCCTTGCTCGAACCGTTCATCGACACAATTACAATCTGTACGTTAACAGGATTAGTTATTATTACGACAGATGCGTGGCATCATACTCAGTACTACGTAAATCATATAGATCCTTCTTTCTCAGGGGCTATGTACAACGCAAGTTTACTGACCTCTTATGCGTTCAAGCAGGGCTTAAGCTGGCTTTTCAGTTACGGTGATAAAATTGTAACGCTCGGAGTTCTGCTCTTCGCAACATCGACTATTATCAGCTGGTCATACTACGGCGATAGAGCTTCGCATTATCTCTTCGGAGAGAGAGCAATCCTTCCTTATAAATGGGTATTCATTGTATTTGTATTTATCGGGGCAATAGCTGAACTGGAGGCTATCTGGGCTTTCGGGGATGCCGCACTCGGATTCATGACAGCACCAAACCTGCTAACGATTATTTTATTGTCGGGTGTGCTAAAGAAGGATGTTAAGAATTATTTCTCGATGAAACATGTGCCGTATAAAGAATTGTTAAAAGAGAAGAATAAATAATAAGTCTTCCGGGTTTCTGCAACTTACTGCAGAGACCCGGAATTTTAATCTCTTATCCGAAGAAAGTTTCAGCAACCTGCATTAATTCCATATCAACAGTTTTTAATTTCCCTGTTGCTTCTGCAAGTTCAACTCCAATAATTTCATTACCTCTCAGCGATGCCATTTTCCCCCAGTCCCCTTTATTAACCAGTTCCGCGGCAAAAACACCAAAGCGTGTTGCAAGAACTCTATCATAGGCTGTAGGGCTTCCGCCTCTCTGAATGTGACCGAGAATAGTAGCCCTGGTTTCATAACCGGTTCTTTTTTCAATTTCATCAGCCAGCACATTACCGATTCCGCCGAGACGGACATGACCGAATGAGTCTTTCTTCATGCTGCTGAGAATAAATGATCCGTCTTTATCTGCTTCGTCTTCAGTCTGAAGTTTTGCCCCTTCCGAAACTACAACTATGCTGAAGCTTTTTCCGCTGGCATGACGTTTTGTTAAAACAGAACAAACTTCATCAATGTTAAATGGTTTTTCGGGAACAAGTATGATATCGGCTCCTCCGGCAATCCCAGCCCAGATGGCAATCCATCCGGCATGTCTTCCCATAACTTCAACAACTATTACTCTGTTGTGCGATTCCGCTGTTGTATGAAGCCTGTCGATTGCTTCCGTAGCAATGTTAACGGCAGTATCGAATCCGAATGTAAAGTCGGTTGCATTTAAATCATTATCAATTGTTTTAGGGACACCAACAACTTTAACACCGGCTTTATACAATTTGGAAGCTATACCGAGAGTATCCTCACCGCCGATAGCAACGATAGCATCAATTCCGTTTTTAGCAAGATTGTTTTTTACCGTCTCTTCACCATTTTCAATTTTGTAGATATTTGTTCTTGATGTGCCAAGAATTGTACCTCCGCGATGAAGTATACCGGAAATTGTGTCACGGTCGAGCTTACAATAATTGTTGTCTATTAACCCCTTCCAACCTTCCCTAATTCCTATAACCTCTTTACCGCTTTGAAGTGCTTTTCTAACAACAGCTCTAATAACAGCATTTAGACCGGGGCAATCTCCCCCGCCGGTTAATATTCCTATTTTCATATATACTCCGGTTTAAAAATTATATCAGTTTTAAATTGGCAAATTTAGTAAGAAGCTGTTTAGTACCGCTTTCTTCGAAAGCAATTGTAACTCTCTGCATATCACCGGTTCCAACAATCTGAAGTATTTTTCCCATTCCAAAGAGTTGATGAGTAACCCGGCTGCCAACACGCAGAGATCTTCTCTCCTGATCAAAATCGTCGTAACTCTCCTGATAATATTCATCTACAAAATCCCTTTTGCGTCTTCCGGACTTTCTGCCACCTGCGCCGTTCAATTCTTCAAATGTATTTTCATCCAGTTCATCAAGAAATCTTGATTTGCTCTGATATGCCACCTCTCCGAAACGATATCTAGAACGCGCATACGTTAGAAATACTTTCTGCTGAGCGCGCGTTATGGCGACATAGAACAATCGTCTCTCCTCTTCAATCTTGGAATCCGAATCAAAGCGGGGACTTAAGGGGAAAATATCCTCTTCGAGACCGGTGATAAATACTAACGGGAATTCCAATCCTTTTGCACTATGAACAGTCATCAGTGTAACCGAATTGACCTTCTCATCGTACTGATCCACACCTGAGACAAGAGAGACTTCGGCAAGAAAATCATCAAGTTTAGAATCCGGATTTTCTTTGCTGTACTGCTGAACCGCGGAGAGGAGCTCCTGAATATTGTCGTACCTGGCCATCGATTCGGCTGAATTTTCTTCCTTATAAATTTTCAATATACCGAGTTCGTCAACAAGCGCCGAAGTCAATTCACCAATCGAGAGTTTATCCTTGAGATCAATATACTTGTCAAGTAACATCTTAAACTGCTTTACATTTTTCTGTATTCTTTCTTTTACTTCAATAACCTCAAACACACGGGACATAGTAGTAAAGAGAGAAAGCTCGAGCTTACGGGCAAACGCAATCATTTTCGTTATAGATGTATTCCCTATGCCCCTTTGCGGGAAGTTCATTATACGAAGTAAACTTTCCTCGTCATTCTGGTTAGTAAGAACTCTAAGATATGCCAGTACGTCTTTCACTTCCTTTCTTCTGTAAAACTCAACACCGCCGACAATCTTATAAGGAATTTTCTCTCTTCTAAGAGCATCTTCAAGAGCTCTCGACTGAGAATTAAGCCGGTAGAAAATTGAAATATCATTTAAGGACAATTTACGAGTAGAGATTTCCTTCTTAATTTTTTTAGCGATCTGAAACGCTTCATCCTTTTCATCAGAAGCCCGCATCAGAGTAAGTTCTTCACCGTCGTTATTTTCCGTCCATAACGTTTTTGTAATCTGCTCTGTATTATTCTTAATAATGGAATCCGCTGCGGCAAGAATCATTTTTGTTGAACGGTAATTCTGCTCGAGCCTGAAAATTTTTGCCCCTTTAAAATCTTTTTTAAAGTTGAGCATATTTTTTATTTCGGCACCGCGCCAGCTGTAGATACTTTGTGCATCATCACCGACAACACAGACTTTATCTTTAGTGGGACTTAATAATTTAAGCAACTGATACTGAGCTTTATTTGTATCCTGATATTCATCAACAAGGATATATTTAAATTGCTTCTTGTATTTGGATAGGATCTTTGAATTTTCTTCGAATAATTCGATCGGCTTCAGAAGAAGGTCGTCGAAATCCATGGCATTATTTTCGAATAAACGTTTATTGTATTCGGTATAGATTTCAAGAAATTTTTTATCGGCAAGTGTAGTTGCCATATTTTTGCCGAAGTTTTCCGGTTTAATCATTTGGTTTTTGAGAAAGCTGATTTTATGCTGAACTCCATTCGGGGTAAGATTTTCAAGGTTAATATTCAGATTCTGCAAAACATTACTGACAAGAGAGACCGAATCCTCCCGGTCGTATATCGAAAAATTTGGTTGATAATTGAGGGATTTTGCTTCAATCCTGAGAATCCGTGCAAAGATGGAATGAAATGTGCCCATCCAGAGAGATGAGGCTTTTTTTCCAACCAGAACTTTAATCCTTTCTTTCATTTCCTTGGCAGCTTTATTAGTAAAAGTAAGCGCCAAAATTGAATCAGGTTCAAGCCCTTTATCGATCAAATATGCGATTTTATATGTTAAAACGCGTGTTTTTCCCGATCCGGCACCCGCTACAATCATGTGTGGACCGGAATTGTACTCCACAGCTTTGAGCTGTTCCTGATTTAGATCATTTAGAATTTTCATGGTTTCTTGGTTTTTGTGGAATTTTAGCTGGCAAAGGTATGAAAAATCGGATGGATTTTCAATCCGGATTAAAGAAAATAATATGTGTTAAAAGAGACGGAAAATTAAATAAGAAGTTTTCCGTTCTTCATAATCATTGCACCGTCGAAATATACGGTTGGTCTTTTTACGACTCCATCGAGATGAATCGGAACATTTACCAGTCCGCCCATCGATTTGTTATCGCCGATGGCAATATGAATTGTGCCCATTACTTTTTCGTCTTCAAGAAGAAGTCCGCTCAGTTTCGCTTTATCATTGGTACCGATACCGAACTCAGCAATATTTCTTGCAGGCATATCGTAATTGCTTAGGATCTTGTTAAGTTTATTTGCCTGGGCACCTCCTGAAATTTCTACAGCGAAACCGTCTTCAACAACAATTCTTATCGGTCTGCCTTTGATTACGCCGATACCGGCCATGGATCCGTCAACAACAAAAACGCCGTTCGATTTTCCTTCGAGTGGCGCTATGTATGCTTCTCCGGTAGGCAAATTTCCGCTCTCCCCTTTTGCGTGGAAGAGTCCTTTGCTAGCGTGACCTTGCCTGGTTGAAATATCCATTGTTATATCAGTTCCATTAGGAGCCGTAACCCGGACAATATTAGTATTTGTAAGAATATCTGTTAATCTTATTGTGAGTGCTGCAATTTTTTTATAATCAGCATTTAATCCTCTTACCATAATCTCTTCAGTAATACCCGGGAAAGTAGCGATTCTTGAACCCTGTGCCGAAGCTTCCCTTCTTGCATTAGTATGCGTTAAAGATTTGGCAGTAGGACAAAGTACAACGTCGAACATTTTCATTAACCGGCCGACCTGTTCGGGCGGTTCCTGTCCGTGCATCTCTCTCGATTTGATCTCAACATATAAAGATTCATGACCCAGACCGAGAGAATTTTTATAAAGGTTGTAACCGATTTTTTTCTTTTTCTCGTCAGTAATGATTAAAACGGATTCTTCTTTTTTAGTCCCCATACAGTCGCGAATTGCAATGATAGAAGCTTTGTCGAGTTGAGATAATTTCATAATTCACCTTTAGTAATTAGAGTGGGAAACCGATATTTAATTGAACAGTGGCTAAAAAGCCCCCTTTGGCGACCGGATTCGTGATTTTTCCTGCACCGACAGGTAATTCAGTTTTAAGATCGAACTGATCATATTTAAGGAAGCTGTATCCTGCAGTACCTTCAATACTGATATAATCCGGGACAATATGAATTAAAAGTCCCGAGGCGATATAATAATTTACTTTTTTATTAGCCGGTTCATACTTCAGTTCATAGAGCTGCTTATCATTTTCAAGCACGGTATGAACAAATTCTGTGTTGTAGAAAACGACACCGCCTTCTATAATTTTCAAATCAATAATAGAGAGGAGCGGGACACCAATATCAACGGCCAATCCCCAATGATTCATCGAGAGCTGATATTTATTTTTAAATACTGAATTTTGTGCGGTCTGATTTTGTTCGAGGTTCTCCCTCATAAACTGATAAAATCCTTTTGCGGAGATAAAGAAATTTTCGAACTTTGCCCTGAAGAAATTAGCCCCGATACGGTAACCGGAACCTTTTTTAAATTCAACAACTGAAGAAGGAGCCGGACCGTAATTATTCAGCTTAATGTAATCGTTCAATCCGTCAACAATATACTGTTGCTGCGAAAACCCCGCATAGAAACCGCTAAGGCCAAGACAACCGAAACCGAAAGTCTGGGATTTTATTACAGCCGCCGGAAGCAAAAAGATCAACGCAAGGGGAAATATTATTTTTGAACTCAATTTCAGCATCAGATAAAATACTCCATAGCTTCGGGACAATTTACAAAAAAAAGTGTTAAGTTCTTAAGGGCTATTTCGAATCCCTTTTTCCAAACCATGACTACCCGGCCCCATTTCACTCCGTCTTAGCAGTAACGCGAAAAGGAGTCCGAAGAATCCTAGTGAAGAGAAGATCCACATACCGAGTGTATAACCTCCTGAAAAGTCGTTGGCCCAGCCGATCATAAAATTAAATCCGGCTAGACCGATGTTCTGTATCATAGTCATAAGTCCATATGCAGTTCCAAGTTTCGATTCATCAACAATAATGGCAACCGAGGGCCACATAACCGCGGGAATTAAAGAAAATGCAAGTCCCATCATCGCCATAGGAATAAAGAGTGAGATATTCGTGTAGGCCATAAGGAGGTAAACAGGAATAAGAATTAGAGAACCGATCATCATAAGCAGAGACCGCCGGCCGATATAGTCTGCAAAGAGACCGAATAAAGGCGTTAAGACCATTGCCGAAAGAGTTAGCATGCTGGAAAGAAATCCTCCGAACTCCCTTGTTGTTCCGTGCACATCAATAAAAAACTTAACCGCGAAAGTCTGAAATGGAAAAATTCCCGAATAAAAAGTTACACAAAGCAGTACTACAAACCAGTAGGACTTGGAGAAAGAGAAGATTTCCCTGAAAATAATTTTATCCTGTTTAGGGACAGGCCTTAAAGAATAATTTTTTTCAGCAAATGAATCCATTCCCCAGTAGATAATTACAGAAGCAATAGAGATTACCCCGGCGCCAACTGATAGAAGGAGCGGATACTGCCAGTTCTCGTACAATCCCCCGGCCCAGGTAGGTGAGTTAAGTGCCGCGAAAGAACCGAGCCGAGCAAGTGTTAGATTTAATCCGAATGCAAACGAAAGCTGTTTCCCTTTAAACCATCTTCCGATTACTGTTGTAACAGCAACAATCATCGATTCAGCACCGAGTCCGAACACCAGTCTTCCGATTGCCATCATAGTCAGATTGTCGAATGAAGCCGTAATTATGGCTCCAACAAGGCATAATGTTGTGAAAATGAATGTTGAAATTCGGGTTCCGATTTTGTCTATTATAATTCCGCCGAGAAGAACCATTAATACATTCGGTACACTGTAGATGCCCTGAAGCAAACCGATATCCGAATCAGTAAAGTTCAGTTGTTTTACTAGCAAGTCGGCGAGCGGACTTATGCTGTCGTAAATATAATAATTGCCGAACATTGCAAGTGAAACGAACACAAGAATAAGCCACCGGAAAAGCTGTGATGGTTCGGGTTTTGCAGAGGATTGATTTTCCATTATCTCCCTTTAATAGAATAATAATCCTGATCATGCACTGATCAAATCAGCCGCACGATCAGGATAGAGAAACAAATATTAGTTAGCAGGAATGTTCCTTAAAGCGTTCAATAAGAGATTCCAGAATTTTTCTACAGTACTGATTTGAACCTGTTCATCTGGTGAATGCGCGCCTGTGATTGTAGGACCGAAAGAGATCATATCCATATCAGGGAATCTTTCTTTTATTATTCCGCATTCAAGACCGGCATGAATCGCTTTAACTTCCGGGTGGTTATTATACATCGACTCATAAACATTTTTCATAACGGCGAGGACCGGCGAGTGGATATCAGGCTTCCATCCTGGATAACCATCACCCTGCTTAACTTCAGCTTTTGCAAGTCTGAAAAGAGCGACGATAGAATTTGAAATGTCTTTCTTCTCTGATTCGACTGAACTTCTCTGGCTTAAAATAACCTCTACTGTTTTACCTTTTGTGACAACGACTGCAAGGTTAGAAGATGTTTCAACTAATCCTTCAATATCCGCACTCATTTTAATAACACCGTTAGGAACTGAATAAAGAGAATCGATAAGGTTAGCCGCTAAGGTTTTATCCATAACCTTTGCTTTCGATTTAATCTCGGATGCAGAGACATTCAGATTCGGCTCAACACTTGCAAGTTCCTCTTTAACAATACCATTATAACTCTCTACATACGCAAAAATATCCGCGGATAATTTCTTCGCAATCCGAACAACAGCGAATGTCTCTCTTGGAATTGCATTATGCTTGCTACCTCCGTTTATGGAGACTAGACGTATTCCGAATTTATTGTTTAAATCGTGAAGAAGTCTGGACATTAATTTAACCGCATTTCCTCTTCCGGTTTGAATATCCAGACCTGAATGGCCGCCTTTCAATCCGGTAACTTTTAATTCTAAAGCAATAGTGTTAGCAGGAATTTCCGAGGGTTTGAAAGTGAATTTTACAAAAGTATTCTGCCCACCCGAACATCCTATATAAAAAGCGCCGTCTTCTTCGGAATCGAGGTTGATAAGTATTTTCGATTTCAGAAATCCCGGTTTCAATGCCTGTGCCCCGTTTAAACCGGTCTCCTCGTCAAGTGTAAAAAGTGCTTCAACCGGACCGTGCTGCAGATCATTCGATTCGAGTACTGCAAGCGCAGCAGCAACGCCGATACCGTTATCGCTTCCAAGGGTTGTTCCGCGCGCTTTTACCCAGTCGCCGTCTATATACGCTTGAATCGGATCTTTATCGAAGTCGTGTGCTACATCATTGTTCTTTTCAGCAACCATATCGAGATGTCCCTGCAGGACCACTGGAGTGCGGTTTTCAAATCCGGGTGTAGCCGGTTTTCTGATAACAATGTTTCCGAATTCATCGGTTTGAAATTCAAGATTGTTATTTTTTGCAAATCCTGTTACATATTTAGCAATTTTTTCTTCCTTGCGGGACGGGTGCGGAATATTGCAAATCTCTTCGAAATGTTTCCATAATAGTCCTGGTTTTAAATTTCCTAATACGTTTCCCATCTAATACCTCCTATAAATTAATTTCTTGAAATGTTATCAATCTTTGTTCGTAAAGGCCCGTAAGAAATTTTGTTAGTCTCTGATTTACGGGTTCAATTTTTTCGCCGAATTTATTTAAAAGAATACTTGAAATTTCTCTTACAGTTTTTTTGCCGTCGAGAAGGAGCCATGTCTGAGATCCGATCTCGTCGAGTTTTAATTTTATTTCGGGTGATTTCAGTTTCGGGACAATATATTTGAGAGCAATTCTATTTTTGAATTTCGGAATAAGGATTGTGACTATATTATCTTCACCTATTTCATCTTTGTGCAAGCGTAAAGGTCTAAGGTCAAGGTAATTGGCATTTTTCAGAATTCTTCTGCGTTGACTAAAGCTAAGAGGCATGATCGATCCTTAAAAAAAATCTTCCCCGGCACATTGCACTGCAATGAACCGGGGAAATAAATAATGATGATAATACGATTACATTGATACTTGCGGCGGAGCCGGTTGATCCGGACTTCCGGCATTCTTAACAGGTATTCTGATCAGATACCAGGCTATCAATGCAAATACTACAAGACTAATGTAGAAACTCGGGGAATCGAAAATATGGAATAAGGAAATCTCGAAGAACGCAAAACCCGCAAAGAGAAGTCCGATAAGTGCCTCCCCTGCAATCAAACCAGCTGCGAGCAGAATTCCAGTATTCTCTACTCTTGATTTCTGTGCATCGTTAAATTTCTTTTTAGCATTTACCATTTCAACGGCGCCTTTAATTAAACCGCCAACAAAAATTGCAAATGTAGTACCGAGCGGTAAGTACATACCGACAGACACTAGCATAGGGCTTTTAATATTCATTAAAATAAAACCTACACCCATAAGCATACCGGTAAAGATAAGAATCCATTCCATTTCGCCGGCAACAATTCCTTTTGAAAGAATTGCCATAAGGCTGGCCTGCGGTGCGGGTAATTTTTCTCCACCGAATCCAGTACCTCCCATTTTTATATCGCCTTCATGAAGTATAATAAGAGGAATAAACATTACAGCTGCCGATACCGCAATTCCGATTAGATCGCCGATCTGCATTTTCCAGGGCGTACCGCCAAGGATATGACCAGCTTTAAGGTCCTGAAGCATTTCTCCAGCAACTGCAGCACTAACACAGACAACAGCTGCAACGCCAAGAACCGCGGCTACTCCCTGTGTTCCCGTCATACCGAGTACAACCATCAATAATGCAGCAACAACTAATGTTGAAAGTGTTAATCCGGAGATAGGATTATTTGATGAACCGATTATACCGACAAGATAACCCGAAACCGCCGCAAAGAAGAATCCGGCAATTATCATTACTACCGTAGCAATAAACGCTGCAACTAAATTCTGAGCGAAGAACTCATATATAATGAATGTTAATACTGCTGTTGCAAGAATTCCGATCATAACCCACTTGAAAGCAATATCCTTTTCAATTCTATCAACAGTATGGCTGCCGCTGGCTGCTTTCTTAACATCGCCAATTGATCTTGAAATACCGGCTATTAAATTTTTTCTCATTCTCCAGAGTGTGAATGCGGCGCCAACGAGCATACCGCCGATTGCTATCGGTCTTACATAATCTCTCCAGACCTGAACAATTGTACCTGCCCAATCCTGACCTTCCATCGGCGTATTACCGAATTTAAAGTAAGCAATTATCGGAGCGAGCAGACCCCAGGCAATAACTCCTCCTGAGAAGTTTAATGAAGCCAGACGGGGACCGATAATGTATCCAACGCCCATATAGGCAGGGCTGACATCGGGAGATCGGAACAGGATATTTCCTTTGCTCAATGAAAGTAACCCGTCGGCACTGGTAGCAAATAATTTGAACTGACCGAGAGCCTGAATCAATGCTCCAACGCCCATAGCGTTGAAGAGGAACTTGGAACCGGAACCGCCGTGCTGACCTGCTTTATGAATTTCTGCAGCCGCAACAGATTCAGGGAACGGAAGTTCAACATCTTCAACCATAACCCTTCTTAAGAGTGCCACGAACATAATACCGAGAACACCGCCTGCAACCATTATTGCAGCGGAAATAATATAATTACCCGGTGTAAAGAAAGGATCCCAGATTCCTGCAATAAAAAAGGCAGGTAAAGTGAAAATTGCACCAGCTGCAATCGATTCGCCAATCGAGCCGACAGTACGGGCAAAATTTTCTTCTAAGATGGTACCCTTGAATAATTTAATTATCGCCATTCCAATCACTGCAGCCGGATATGTGGCTGCAATTGTCATTCCGGCTTTTAAACCTAGATAAGCATTAGCTGCACCGAGAACAACCGCCAGAACCAATCCGATAATTAAAGCACGGATTGTAAATTCTGCCATATTAGTTTCTGAAGAGACGAAGGGGACGAACTTTTTCTGTTCCGTCATACTTTTCTCCTGTGTTGATGTGAGGATTTTATGAATTAATTATAAAATCTTGTTTAACGGTTTGCTAATATAAATATCGCAACATATCTGAGCAACATGATAATTTATGAATCTATCTATGAGGATAACTAATCTTTTCTTTGAGAGAATATTATACCTAAAACTTCATCTTTCTCATACCGATGTGACAAATTGCAAAATCATATTTAACAGGATCATCCGGATCGAACTTACTTAACTTTCCGGTTATCTCTTCGGCCATCAACCAAGATATATTTTTTTTACCGGTCAGTTTTAATTTTTGGCAGATTCTGGCCACATGTGTATCAACCGGAATAATCAATTTTGAAGCCGGTATTCTTTTCCATATTCCGAAATCGAGATCATCTTTACGGACCATCCATCTCAGAAAGAGATTCACTCTTTTACATCCACTCCCCTTCATCGGATCAGGGAACATAAATCTAATACCATAACTAACGGATTTCCCTTTAGACATTATTCCGGTCATATTTCCGGAAAAAACTGATAATCTTTCTTTTATGTCAATTGAATCACCTGTGTGACCGGCCATAAAAAAAGATTCAAGCGATTCGTATTTATTATAAATATTATTTAAGGCAAGAAACAATCGGGATATATCATCACCGGAATAAAACCGGTGTTTTAGCAGATTAAAAAAACTGCATCCCAAATTTTTATCATAGTTTAACACAAAGCTGTATGGACTGCCGGACATAATAGCGTTAAGTTTCTCTAAAATGCTTATTATCTGCTTAATATTTCCGTATGCAAATACAGAAGAAATGAGTCCGGATATTTCAATATCGGAAGGATTATTGTATCTGTGGGGAAATTCTAACGGGTCGGGAGAGATTCTTGACCGATCGAACAACTCGTAATAAAAATCTAATTTTTCTTTCAGTCCTCTGTTTTTCAAAAATAGTTCTTCAAATTTTATTTTACTAAAATCATTTTTTTTGTAAAATGATGGGTCGGTGTTACAAGTCTGAGGAAATAGATCCCCGAGCTTAAACTGCTTCCGTTGAAAACAACATTGTGCGACCCGGGCTTTTTAATATCATGTACCAGTGAATTAATCTCATTACCAATTACGTCAAATACCTTGAGACTAACAAACGACTCTTTTTCAATTTCATAATTTATTTTTGTTGAAGGATTAAACGGGTTAGGAAAATTCTGGAATAATACGGTTTGTGTCGGGAAAGGATTTCCGTTTTCTTCAATTCCCGTTAAGAACTCGGAATCATTAATTACCGAATTCCAGATGCTCATTTTAGTACCATCCATTCTCATCCATATCGGAAAGATTTTATTGTCATAAGCTGCAATGTTTGTATAATCACCAAAAAAAACTGTATTAACAGGGTAAAAAGAATACTGAGAGATACAATAATTAGAAAATGTTTCTCCACCGTCATCCGAACGTGCAATATAAACATGGGTTTGAGTGTTATTTGGATCAGGATTTTCACGCCGGTCGTAAAAAATAATATAGATTTTACCGGTAACGGGATCTACTGTCATCCAGTTAAAGAATTGATGCCTGGGGAAATGATCATTATTAACTTTTTTAGGAGAACTCCAGGTAGTGCCGCCGTCAACGGATTTCGAGAAAAAAATATCCGTATCACCATTGATCTGATCGGACCAATTGATATAAATAGATCCGCGATGAGGTGAATTGCTAATATCGCAAGCAGTAACAGGGAAACCATTTGCGCGATAAATTCCGGGTATATCGAATGCCCAACCGGCATTAAGATTGGAAACATGAATATCATCAGAAAAAGTAACACCGCCATCCGTTGATTTATCGAATTGTATTCCCAGCGGACCAGACCAGCTCAAATAGACTTCCCCATTAGGTCCAGTGCATGGTACGGCCCCTTCCATAGTATTATCGTCATCCAGGCAATCACCTTCAATATCACTGATTTTAATGGGAGACGACCAGGAAGCGCCGCTGTTTGTAGATCTCGCAAACAGAATTCTTGAGCGATCATTGGGATTTGAACTTCCGTACTTATCAAATTCAGTCCATGCCATATACAGGTTATTCCTGTATTGAGAGTTGGAATAATCAGCACAAAGCCATTCCTTATCCTGCTGTCTGGAAGGAGGTGAAAAGCCAACACCTACATCATAATCCCATGTAGATCCGTTAGTAGTAGAACGCTGAACAACAATTCGATCTATCCAGTAGCCCGTTCCTGTATTTCTCTGATCTGATAAATGTCCGAAAAATAAATTTCCGCTTGCATCATAGACCAGACAAGGATCGCCCCAGACTCTCCATACAGAGCTCATTAATTTCTGGGACCAGGAATTGCCGCCGTCACTCGAGAAGTAGAATAAGTTCAGATTTGAGCCCGCTGAGATAAAATTTGGATTAACCGGATTTACAGCTATTGATACTTCATTAGGCTGACTGGCAGTTGAATTGTTCACCTGAATATTTTTGAACTGAGGGAATATTATTGAAAAAGAAAAAAGTTGGGTTAATAAAAACAGGAAGAGAGTTTTTTTAAAAAATATCATATGCAGTTTGTCATAAATCGACAGATAATTAAGGAGAATTATTTCGAATTACAAATCCAAAATAATTCTCCAAAAATCATTTATTCACCCCGGTTAATTTAATCATCTCTTTAATGGCCTGTTCGAGGCCAACATAAAGAGCTCTTGCAATAACGGCATGTCCTATACTTACTTCATCAATATCCGGAATTGCAACAAATTCTTTCATATTACTGTAATTCAATCCGTGGCCGGCATTAACACCGAGTCCCAGCTTTTTAGCATGTTTTGCCGCGAGACGTACTCTTTCAAGTTCATCGAAAATATCCTCCTCGCCCACAGCATTGGCATAATGACCAGTGTGGATTTCAATGAAGTCGGCATTTATCTCAGCCGCCGCATCAATCTGGTTGATATCCGGTTCAATAAAAAGTGATACAGGGATATCTGCATCATGGAGTGATCTGATTGCAAGTCTTAAGTGATTAATATTATCAATTACATTAATACCGCCTTCGGTTGTCAGTTCCTGTCTTTTTTCAGGCACTATAGTAGCCAGTTCGGGTTGAACATCGCAAGCGATATTAATAATATCATCTACGGCTGCCATTTCGAGATCGAGTTTGGTTGTAATCAGTTCCCTTAACAGGCGCAGATCGCGTTCATTTATGTGACGGCGGTCCTCTCTAAGATGTACTACAATTCCGTCGATCCCGTAAAGCTCCGCCATTAATGCGAATGAGACAGGATCAGGCTGTGATTCACCTCTTGCATTTCTAAGAGTTGCTACATGATCAACATTTAAACAAAATCTCATATCAATCCTTTCTAAATTATTTATTCAATAAATAAAAAAATATTCAGAATAATTAAAGTGAAATCCCACGTCACTGATATAATTGAAACAGTCTCACACTCAAATTTCAAATTTAATACCCTGTGCCAGAGGAAGTTTAGTCCCGAAATTAATTGTGTTTGTTTGTCTTCTCATATATTGTTTCCATGAATCCGAACCGGATTCTCTTCCTCCCCCGGTTTCCTTTTCGCCTCCGAAAGCACCGCCGATTTCAGCTCCGGATGTACCAATATTCACGTTAGCAATACCGCAATCGCTTCCCCAGTGGGAAAGGAATGTTTCGGCTTCGCGCATATCTGTAGTGAATATTGATGAAGAAAGCCCCTGTACAACATCGTTTTGTTTTTCGATTGCATTCTGAACGTCGCCTTTGTATTTGATCAGATAGAGTATCGGCGCAAAAGTTTCCTCCTGAACAATTTTATAATTATTCTCTGCTTCTACAATAGCCGGTTTTACATAACACCCGGATTCATATCCGCTGCCTGATAGGAGTTCGCCACCGAAGATAATTTTTCCTCCTTCTTTTTCAACCATTTTTAGGGCTTGCTTAAATTCTTCTACCGCGCCTTTATCAATCAAAGGACCTACGTGATTACCGGGATTGAGCGGATTGCCAATTTTAAGCGAGGAATAAGCTTTTAAAAGAGCGTCCTTTACTTTTGGATATACATCTTCGTGAATAATCAATCGGCGCGTTGTTGTACATCTCTGCCCCGCTGTTCCAACAGCTCCGAAGACTACAGCGGGTATTGCCAGCTGAAAATCCGCGTTTGGTGTAATTATAATTGCGTTGTTGCCTCCCAATTCAAGAATAGTTTTGCCGAATCTTTTTGATATTACTTCGGCTGCATGTTTTCCGATAGCGGTTGATCCAGTTAAAGAAATTAGAGGAACACGTTTATCGTTAAGCATTTTTTCGCCGACAGTGGATCCTTTGCCAATAATCAGCGAGAAGAGTCCTTCCGGCAAATTATTTTCTTTAATCACATCAGAAATAATATTCTGCACCGCAATGGCACATAAAGGAGTTTTTGAGGAAGGTTTCCAGAGATTGGCGTCACCGCAAACGGTAGCAAGAGCACTATTCCATGCCCAGACAGCAACCGGGAAATTAAAAGCTGTTATAATACCGACTACACCGAGAGGATGATACTGATCGTACATACGGTGTTTCTCACGTTCGCTCACCATTGTAGATCCGTACAACTGCCTGGAAAGACCCACTGCAAAATCGCAAATATCGATCATCTCCTGAACTTCACCTAAACCTTCCTGAAGCGATTTACCCATTTCATAAGAGACAAGATGACCAAGCGGTTCTTTAAAAAGTCTTAATTGATTTCCGATTTGCCTGACAACTTCTCCCCTCTTAGGAGCCGGAACGGTCCGCCAGAATTTAAATGCCTCGTCGGCTTTTGCAACTACTTCATCATAATCTTTAACGGAACACTGATACACCTTTGCAATTGGTTTACCGTCCACCGGAGAAACCACATTAATCATTCCCTGATCATTTGTTTTGAACCAATTTAATCCTGTGGAGGCGCCGTAATTTTCATCTTTAATCCCCAACTGTTTTAAAAAATCCATTATAACCTCTGATTTGTTTTGTATAAAGATTACTCTATTTTAAGAAAATTCAGAAAGCACGATTGAAACAGATCACCTGACCAGTTGGATGGAACCGATCGTCGACTTTAAACTTTTCAATTCACTCTCAAGATTTTCCCTTCGGACAGTACAATCGAACTGAATAATTCTTGAGTTCTGGTTTAGGTACAGAATTTTAAAATTGATTAGATCTTCTTTTTCACTCTTTATCTGAAAGAACTTAATCCCGGATTTAGTAAAAGATGCAATGGATATTTTATCATTGCGCAGTTTATTGCCGAGAAGATTTTTATAATTATTAAACGATAATTCGCTATTCAAGGATGAATCCGAGTATTCAACATAACCGACACTTAATAAACTGCCGCCGGACTGATTAAAGAATAGATACTGAGGTGAATATTCGAATCTGTTTTGAGAGGAATCCTGAAACTTGTTTCTGGTTTCTATTTTGCGGGAGAGTTCGGCAGACTGAATAAGCCAATTAGCGGGAGGATTGAATTTGGTTCCGAGCGATTGATCAACAATTTCTTCTGCAAGATTGGACGTATCGTTATTATAGAAATCGCCGCTGAACCAGTCCCCGTCATTATTCCCTTTACAAGAAAGTAGAAATAAAAGAAAAATGAACCTGAATATTATCTTAAACGAATTTTGCATATGGCTTTTTATCACGGGACAAATTTAAGAAAAATGTTTTTGTTAAAACTATAAAATGAAATGAATCTTTTCTTGTAAGTCCTTTATTAACTTCCTATTTTTGTTCCAGGAGTAAAAAGAAGTATGAAATACATTAATTATCAAAAAATAACGGGCAGAAAAAACCTTCGTAATTACTTCTCCTCCCGCCTCGAAGAAGTCTTCTAATTCTCTTTTCTTACTTACAGATCTCTAAAATATCAAATTAATTTTGGGAGGAATCCGTTTATGGGTAATCAAGAAAACTCATTCGAGGAGATTATTATGGCTCAAAAAGATAAGATAGAAGCTCAAAAAGTACATGAAATACTGAAACGCTCGATGCTGATCGACGGGTTCGAATTCGTACTCGATCTTGAAAGAAGTTATGGATTGACTATAGTTGATGAAAGGTCCGGTGATGAATACCTCGATTTCTTTTCCTTTTTTGCATCTTCGCCAGTCGGTTTGAATCATAATAAAATCAATACGCCGGAGTTCCGAGAGGAGCTGGCCATTGCTGCTATGAATAAACCATCCAATTCAGATATATATACTGTTGAAATGGCAAAGTTCGTTGATTCATTTTCGAGGATCGCAAAACCTGCCGATTTCAATCACCTTTTCTTTATTGACGGCGGTACTCTGGCAGTTGAAAACGGTCTTAAGACCGCCTTCGATTGGAAAGTCAGAAAGAATCTCGAGAAAGGATATCGTGAGGAGCGAGGACATCAGGTTATTCATTTCAAGGAGGCATTTCACGGGCGTTCAGGATATACAATGTCGTTGACAAATACTGATCCGACAAAAATAAATTACTTTCCGAAGTTTAAGTGGCCCCGGATAATAAATCCCAAAATATCTTTCCCTTTAGAAAATCACCTGAACGAGATTATTAAAAAAGAAAACCAGGCAATAGATGAAATTAAGGATGCTATTTCGAAAAATCAGGATGATATTGCTGTAATTATTATTGAACCTGTTCAGTGTGAAGGAGGCGACAATTTCTTCAGAAAAGAGTTTTTCATAAAATTGAGAGAGATAGCCGACGAAAACGATATTTTACTTATGTTCGATGAGGTTCAAACAGGACTGGGAATGACAGGTAAAATGTGGGCATATGAACATTATGTTGAACCGGATATAATTGCATTCGGCAAAAAAGTACAGATTTGCGGAATAATGGTTTCTGACCGGATTGACGAGGTTAAAGAGAACGTATTCAGGACATCGAGCAGGATTAATTCAACATGGGGAGGAAACCTAGTTGATATGGTGAGATCCAGAAAAAATCTCGAAATTATTGAGGAGGAAAATCTGGTCGAAAATTCAAGAATTACGGGTAACTATTTATTGCAGAATCTAAGCGAATTAGAGCTGGAATTTCCGGATTTGGTTTCTCAGGCCCGAGGACTGGGTCTGTTATGTTCATTTGACCTTCCATCACCGGAAATAAGAAAAACTTTTTTGAATGAATTATATAAAAATAAAATGATAATGCTGGGGTGCGGTAAAAGCTCAATACGTTTCAGACCTCCATTAACAGTAACAAAAGAAGACATTGATAAAGGGATCTCGATTATTAGGAGAGTCTTAGATAAAATGTAATTTGTAAAATGTATTTTTAGAATTAGCTTTTGAATCAGCTGTTTTTCTATAATATTGCATTATACTTTTTACATATTATCTTACAGGTGTTTCAGTGTCAAAATTGATTGTTGTGGCAACACCAATCGGTAATCTATCCGATATAACCTACAGAGCCGTTGATACACTCAAGTCGGTTGATATAATAGTATGTGAAGATACACGGGTAACTAAGATCCTTCTGGACCACTATCAAATTGAAAAACCATTGTTTGTTGTTAATGCGCAGAATGAATCAAAAAAGATTCCTGAATTGATAGAACGAATTAATAACGGGTCAGTCTGTGCTTTAGTCTCGGATGCCGGAACACCTTCAATTTCGGATCCGGGTACAAGATTGGTTAATGCAGCTGTGAAAAATGGAATTGAAGTTATTGGAATACCAGGACCAAGTGCCGTTATTCTAGCGTTAAGTATAAGCGGATTACCAACCGACTCGTTTGTATTCGAAGGATTCCTGCCCCAGAAGAAAGGTAGGCAAAAGAAATTAACGGAACTTGCAGTAGAAGAAAGAACCATAGTACTATACGAATCCACTTACCGAATTGAAAAATTACTCGAAGAAATTAATAAGTATATGCCGGACCGACAATTAGTAATTGGCAGAGAGCTAACGAAAAGATTTGAAGAGATGTGGCGAGGTACAGCTGCTGAAATAATAAGAGACTTAAGCAATAAAACTATTAAGGGTGAGTTCGTCGTAATAATTGCACCAAACGGATTCATAATTTAGATATCGAAGAATTAAGCAGGAATTGTAAGGGATATCCAAATGAATATCCCCCGCAAAATTTTATTCGGAATCGTATTGGATAAGAGAATGGATTTCATACTCTTTCAGTTTTTCTCTCCCATTTAAGAAGGCAAGTTCAATCAGAAAAGAGATGAGTACGATTTTGCCGCCAAGTTTTTCAATCAGATTACATGCAGCTTTCATCGTGCCACCTGTAGCGAGTAAATCATCATGGAGCAGGACTGTGTCGCCCGGATTAATTGCATCTTTATGTATTTCGATCGAATCAGTACCATATTCAAGAGAATAGAATTCCGATAGTTTCTCCGCGGGTAATTTCCCAGGTTTCCTAATTGGAACAAATCCTGCTTTTAATTTTTCCGCCAGAATCCCTCCGAGTATAAATCCACGAGATTCAATTCCAGCTACTTTAGTTATCTTTATATTTTTAGCGAAGTTATATAATTCTTCTACCGTATAAGAAAGAGCCAATGGATTCTTCAGTAATGTAGTAATATCCTTAAAAACGATCCCTTTCTTCGGGAAATCCGGTACATCCCTTATGGAATCTTTTAAGTTCATTTTGCCTCCTGTTTCAATTCTATGTTATCCAAATTTTTTGATTTCATCTCCTCAAGATATTTTAAAAGAATCTCTTCAATGGGAGCATACTCAGTTTGTTTATACAACTCAATTCTTACCTCTTTTGAGCCGGGCAATCCCTTTAAATACCCCGCATAATATTTTCTGAAAGGCAGAATTGCCGCACGCACATCCTTGATCTCAAGAGAATATTTCAAATGTCTTAAAGCTGTTGAAATTCTTTCATCCACTGTCACATCCTGACAAGAAATATTCTGCATCAGGGATTTAGCTTCCCGAAAGATCCAAGGATGTTCAATGGCCCCCCGGGCAATCATAACTGCGTCCGCATTAGTTTCATTAAAAGCTCTTAAAACATCGGTCGAAGTAAAAACACCCCCATTCAGTGCAACAGGTATTTTAACGACTTCCATAACCTTTGGAATCCAGGACCAGTCGGCTTCTCCGCTATGTCCCTGAACTTTGGTTCTGCAATGCAAAGTCAATCCGGAAGCGCCGGCATCTTCAATCCGTTTTGCCACATCAAGGATATTTATCGAATTACTATCCCAGCCGATTCTGGTTTTTACGGTTACCGGTACTGATACTGCTTTTACAATACTTTCAACCATCGTCTGCATGTAACAGGGATCTTTAAGCAGACCGGCTCCTGCGCCTCTGCCTGCAATTTTTTTAACCCAGCACCCGGCATTAATATCAATGATATCCGGATTCTTTGTCTCAGAGATTCTTGCAGCCTGGATCATAGGTTCAAGGTTGCCGCCGTATATCTGGATACCTACCGGCCGTTCCTCTTCTGAAATTTCAAGTTTGAGTTCGGTTTTTTTATTAGCTCTTATCAGACCGTCAGAATTCACAAATTCAGTATAGACAACATCGGCGCCGAATTCTTTACAGATTTTCCTGAATGCAATATCTGTTACATCCTCCATAGGGGCCAGCAGAAGAGCATTCTTTAATTCTATTTTGCCGATTTTAAACATTTCCGGTTTCTACCATTCTTTCAGGTTTAAGTAAAAAATATGAGAGAAGAAAAGCAACAAATGTAAATGCAGCACCGGTTAGAAACGGGAACTGATATCCAAAGAAATCGTATGCAAATCCTCCCCATAACGGTCCCAATACTCTGGCAAATGCAGAGAAGGATTGGTTAATTCCTAATAGAGCTCCTTGTTCATTCTCGGCAGTGTATTTTGATATCATACTTAAAATAGTCGGTTGAAGTATTCCCGTACCAATTGATAAAATAGATATTATTATTGCCACTCCGGTAAAATTAGAACCAAACGGAAGAAATCCAAGTCCGATTATCATTGCAAATGAACCGGAAAGAACAAGGGACCTATCACTTATTTTGTTGGACAGAAATCTCAACAGTCCGCCCTGAATCAGAGCACCGATAATTCCTGATATCCCGAATAGCATACCTGTTTGCTGATCAGAGAAATGATATACCTTATAACCGAGAATCGCGAATGTCCCGTAGATATTTGCCATTGAAAAGACTATCATAAAGAAAAGGATAATTAAAAATCCAATCCGTGAATCTGAAATAACTTTTTTTGTATACTTAAAATCGAACAGACGGATTTCAAATTTTGAGCCTGATTTTAAATCCTTATTTGATTCCGGAAGCATAAAAAGAGCGAAAACAAAAGCCATAAATGAGAAACCGGCGCTTCCATATCCTGCTACGTGATATCCGTATTTGGAAAGTATTGCGCCGATCAACGGACCGAATACAAATCCCAATCCGAACGCGGCACCGATTAGGCCCATCCCTTTTACTCTCTCTTCTTTACTTGTTATATCTGCAATATAAGCCTGAGCTACTCCTATGTTGCTTCCGCCAAATCCTGCTAATAGTCTGGACAGGAATAAAATCAGAAACGAATCGGCAAAACTGAAAATTAGATATGAGGCAACCGTAACAAGCTGAGTAACAAGAATTACAGGGCGTCGCCCAATTCGATCGGATATTTTTCCAAAAACCGGATTAAAGAGAAATTGGATAAGAGAATAAATTGCGACGATAACACCGATGCCGAAATCGGAAATATTAAGATCTTTACTTGCAAAAGTCGGGAGTATCGGGATTAAGATTCCGAATCCCATCAAATCTATAAAAACTGTTACAAAGATTATGCTTAGTGATGCTTTATTTTTCATTTTTTTGATTTTCTCAGGTGTGCAAAGATATGAAAATCAGATTCATTTCCTGAAAAGTATTTCACCGGCATCATAATAACTTTGAATCATTTTCATTTTATCACTGGAGCTGAAAAATTCGGGGACTTTAAAAAAACTTGTATCGGAAGGAACAATTATAAATTCGTTTTTTATGCCGGTAAATCCTTTGTAAACCCAGGTCGGGATAGCAGTGGCATTGTTTATCCAGATCGAATCCCTTTGAAAATTTTTACATATTTCTAATTTCAGAATTGCACCGGCATCTGAATACCTCCATCTTTGATTCGAAATAAAATTACCGAGGGAATAGGCAACAAATCCATTTTTAAGTTTCCCATTGCCTTTCGTAAGAAATTCCGTCCGCTGTAAAACGTGTGGATGGCTACCGATAATTATATCCGCTCCGTATTGAAATGTCTTTTTCACTGTCTCAACTTGAAATCCTGACGGTTTCCTTGAATACTCATCACCGAAATGGAAATAGACAATGACCAGTTCTGCGCCTTTATCACGTAAACGACTTATATCTGAATCAATTCTAACTGTATCGATCAAATTAATCATAAAGCTTTTTGATTTAGGGAGATAATTTCCATTGAGACCATAAGTATAAGCGAGCAGTCCAAGTTTAATTCCTTTCATGTCGATTATGATCAAAGAATCGCTTCTGCTTTCCGAGTTACTTGATCCGATATTTTTCATCCCCTTTTCTTCAATCTGTTCGATTGTTCTAACAACGCCACGCGTACCTCTATCCAGACTATGGTTATTCACGGTATAGAGAAAATCAAAGCCGGCATATTTAAGCGCGTCGAGTAATTGATCGGGTGAATTAAATAGCGGGTAGCCGGTTAATTTTTCACTTATGCCGGCTGTTACCGTTTCAAGATTTCCGAATGCCAGATCGGCTTTTTCGATCAGATTTTTTACATATCTGAAAACCGGTTTAAAATCGAAACTGTCTTTTCCGATTCTGGCATAATCTATCTGAGGGGAATGACACATTATATCCCCCACAAATGAAAGACTGATTGTTGAAACAGAATCAGCATATATCTTCTTTTCATCAGACTTAAAATTTTTATCCGACGGGATGAAAAGAAGTAATAGGTTAACAGTTAGAAAAAGGATCTTAATCTTCATATCAAGAATAAAAAAAGCCGGATCAGGCGAACCAATCCGGCTTTCAGGAAAATAATTATAAATTAGCCGGCACTTTTATCGCCTTTTCTCTGGGCTTTAACTTCCTGGATTTCGTTTCTCATATCCTGAGCCAGTCTTTTCAACTCGCTTAATCCTTTTCTTAAGCGGGTTCCGGCAGCGGACTGACCTTTGTCATAAAACTTTGTTACATCAACTTCGAGAGTTTTTAAGAACTCAATTAGATTTTGATACTTCTGCATTTGTACCTCCTCCTTTATAAGTTGGTTGGTTATAATTAATTGTCAATAGTATTTTCAAGAATTATTTCAGCAATATCTTTTACATCAACTTGTTCAGACTTTTCAAGTGATTTAAGTCCATCAGTCATCATTGTCATACAAAACGGACAGGCTGAAGCAATTGTACCGGCATTAGTTCTAACAGCTTCTTGTGTCCTTTCAACATTAATACGTGTTCCTTCAATTTCTTCAAGGAACATCCTGCCGCCCCCGGCGCCGCAGCAGAACCCTTTATCGCGGGTACGTTCCATTTCAATAAGTTTTAGTCCGTCAACATTCTTAAGCGATTTCCGCGGCTGATCGTAAATACCGTTGTACCTGCCGAGATAACAGGAATCATGAAAAGTAACTTTTGAGTCCCCTGTTCCCTTTTTAAGCTTAATTTTATCTTCGTTTAACAAATCAGTAATTAATTCAGTATGATGAACAACTTCATAATTTCCACCAAACTGGGGAAATTCATTTTTCAGAGCATTATAGCAATGTGGACACCCGGTAACAATTTTCTTAACACCATAATTATTCAATGTTTCAACATTTTCCTGGATCAACATTTGAGCGAGGTATTCATTCCCCAATCTCCTGGCTGTATCACCATTGCATTTCTCTTCAATTCCAAGGATTCTGAAGTCAATATTAGCAATTTGTAACAATTTAGCAATCGATTTTGAAACTTTTTGATACCTTGTGTCAAATGAACCGGCACATCCAACCCAGAAGAGAAATTCACAATTAGGATCCTCGGCCATAGTTTTAATGCCCAATCCTTCAGCCCAGTTTGCCCTATCCTGAGGATTAAAAGCCCAGGGCGAAAAATTTGTCTCGATATTTTTGAAAACGGTATTCAATTCAGGCGGGAAATCCGACTCCATTAAAACGAGATTCCTTCTCAAATCAACAATTGAATCAACATGCTCAATTGTAACCGGGCATTCATAAACACACGCATTGCAGGTAGTACATGCCCAGAGTTCCTGATCAGTTATATAATTATGAACGAGTGTTTGAGAAAGTAGTTCACTTTCAATATTTCCTTCAATAACCAGAGGAGCTTTATCCTCCGTTCTACGTCGGATATCTACAATTATTTTCCTCGGTGAAAGGAGTTTACCAGTATTAGCTGCCGGACATACCGATGTGCACCTTCCACATTCAGTACAGGCAAATCCATCCAGTAACTGCTTCCATGAAAGATGTTCAATATCTGAAGCGCCATACTGAGAGATATTTTCATCGTCAAGATTGATTTTCTTTAATGAGTTCTTGTACTTACCTGTTTTTGAGAAGTAAACATTCGGAATAGATGAAACAACATGGAAATGCTTGGAGTAAGGGAGGAAATTCAGAAATCCGAAAATAAAGACTATATGTAACCACCAGAAAATCTCATACATAGTTTCAGCGTGATGTCCGGATTCATAATAAAATATGCCGCTTAAAAAGTGGCTGACAGGCCTGGATTCGAACTCACCTAGAATAAAACTGTTGCCGGCGATGTGAGAAATATTCTGCCCAAACATTGATACAACTACACCTAGAATTAGAAGTAGAATAAAAGCAGCATCCAGATTTCCTTTCTTACCGACATTGAGGCGAGGTACCTTCTGTATAAACCTTCTATACAAGGCAATAAGAACAGCAACAATAACAAAGAGGCCGAACAGATCCTGAATTAATGTAACAGCTGTGAAGAGCGGTCCAAGAAATCTTAATGTAAATGGAGAATAAAATCCCTGAAAAATCGATTCGATGACAGCCAGAAGAAAAAGAACAAAACCCCAGAAAATAAGGAAATGAATAATTCCTGCAACCGGATCTCGTAAAAGTTTGGATTGCGCAAATGCAATTTTCAGTACGTTTTTAATCCTTTGTAACGGATTATCGAATCTGTCCTCCTTTTGACCGAGAAGAATATATGATAGGATTCTCCGGAGATTATAAGCGAAGAATCCGATCGACAGAAAGAATAGAACAATAAAAATTATATTTTTTAGAGTCATTACTCCCGCTGAAAAATGTTAAGGTAGCTTAGGATATTTTTTTGAAAAAGCTTTATAAATACTTACTGCGGCAGCTATTTTTATTACATCCCATGGAGAGAAAATAATTGCACCGCTGAATAAGGCGCTATTAAGATCGCCATTCAGAAAAAGAGACAGATAGAGAGACCCGCTAAGAAGAATTGCAAGTGAACCTATTACCATAGATAATACAATCATACCTGTATTCGATTTTTTTTCTAACATATAACCAACCAGAAAAGCAGCTAATGGAAAAGCTATAAGGTATCCACCGGTTGGTCCTATCAATCTTGCAAATCCAAAACTGAATTCAGCAAAGATTGGTAATCCAATAACACCGCCGGCAAGATAAATTATCTGACTTATCATTCCGTTCCTTGCGCCTAAAAAAGCTCCGGAAAGAAGTACCAACATTGTTTGCAATGTAAACGGTACCGGCTGAACTGGGACTGCAACCTGTGCACTTAAAAATGTTAAAACAGAAAAAGTCAGGATCCAGAAAAGTTGTGATGATTTAATTTTTGAAAGTGATACTATCACCGTATTAGATTTTACGTTCTCTTTTACAGACATATTTTCCTCTTTTAATTTATATTTTTTTCAAAAAAATGCGCTGTTTTATTCAGAAGTTTTTCAAACTTTTCATTCGAGCCGTTAAACGGATGAACTATATCAAAAGTATGACCCGTTCCGTAAACCTTATAAAACTCTGTTCTGGTTTTATCCGCCCAGGAATAGATCTGCTCCCCTTCAGCAATCGGTACAGCAAGATCCTGATCTCCATGTGCAATGAACAAAGGACAATTTAAATTTTTTAAAGCATTTTCCTGATTCAACGAACATGCTGAATTTTTTTCTATATCATCAAGCAGTTCAACATTTAATCTCATTTTCTGTTTGGTTCTGGCATTCACGATTTCGAAATAACCTTTTTTTCTCCATTCGGTTTTCTGGCGGTTGGAATACCGGTCAAATTTCGAAATCGAAGCCCAGGCTGCTACCGCACCAACATCATTTCTGCCGGCAGCAGTTAATAAGGAAACAGCGCCACCTCGACTATGGCCTAAAATAGCGATTTTTTTACTTATTTCGATGCCAAAAAAACCATTCTTTAGAAAATTAATAATATCGTTCAGCTCCGAAATTTCAAGGGAAATTGTATTCCTGGCGAATTTATCGAGTTCAATAAATTCAAATAAATCATCACCAACACCATTATGAGAAAAATTGAACGTAATCGTAAAGAATCCTCGTTTTGAAAAATATTCTCCCAGGTAATGTCCGAAGCCCCAATCTTTGAAACCCTTAAAACCATGAACAAATACTAAAGCGCGACCGGAGAAAATATTTTCTTCACAAAAACAAGAAGTCCGCAGTTTATTCCCTTTTGAAGAGTATAAGTTGAATTCTTTTATCATCTCCTGCGAAATATGAAGAATATGACCTGTAAAGTCAAGATTTGAATCTGGATGTGATTTCTTTATGAAGAGTTGATTCAGAAATAGTCTGTTATAAGTGAGAGCAGTAAGTTACGGATACCATTTATTAGCATATTTAGTTATTTTTGTTTTAGAAGAGGTACACGTTCGATTTATTGAATTAACGGATAATCAAATGTCAAAAATTCTAATTATTCCATCAATCGACATTCAGAATGGAAAAACTGTCCGTGTTGTTCAGGGTATTCCCGAACTTAACTGTAATGAATACGGAAACGATCCTGTAGAGATGGCAATGATCTGGAGAGCTGAAAATGCAAAGTGTATTCATATAGTAGACTTTGACGCATCACATCATCAGCTTAAAACTAATTTTGAGATAATAAGGCAGCTTTGCGAATCAGTCATTATCCCGGTAGAACTCGGAGGTGGAATAAGAACATTCGAAGACTCCAAAGAACTTTTTGAGTTAGGAGTTGCAAGAGTGGTTATTGGAAGTCTTGCCTTCGAAAAGCCAAGGGAGTTTATTAAAATTTTGGATGAATTTTCTCCTAACAAAGTTGTTGCAGCAATTGACGTAATCAATAACGAGGTTGTTACGAGGGGAAGACAGCAGAGGACTCACCTGAGGGCTGTCGACTACGCAAAATTTTTAAAGTCGATTGGAGTTGAAAGAATTATTGTAACAGATGTATCTACAAATGGAATGCTGGACGGACCGAATATAGAGCTTTCGAAAATGATTGCCGAAGTTTCTGAAAGAAAAATTACTCATTCAGGCGGAATCGGCGGCTACGAGGATTTAAAGAGACTTCAGGAAGAGGCAGGAAATTTAGTTGATTCGGTTATTATAGGAAGAGCCCTTTATGAAAATAGATTCCCCTGCCAAAAGATATGGCGTGTTGCAGAATCGGGCATTTTTAATTAGGAGGAAAAATGGAGAACAATAATTCAACCGGTTCAAAAAGCAGTTTCTGGGCAAATCTATTTAAAACACCTGCAAAAAAAGATGACCTCGAAAACGTACTCCTATCCATGCCCCCATTCGAAAAACTGGAGCCTAAATATTTTAAAATACTCCTAAAACTGATTCATTACAGAGCTTATACAGCAAACGAATACATATTTATGCAGAAAGATCCTGGTATAGGTCTCTATTTGATTATTAAAGGAGAAGTCTTAATTACTGAAGAAGCAGAGGACGGGGAAAGATTTGATCTGGCAAATCTTGGAAGGGGCGATTTTTTCGGAGAACTTGCCCTGCTAGATGAAGAAACAAGATCTGCTTCGGCAATCGCACTTAAGGATTCGCAACTTGCGGTTTTATTCAAACCGGATTTGGACGAGTTTGTAGAAACACATCCCAAAGAAGGGATCAAGATATTACGGGGTATGTCCCAGATTATCGCCACACGGCTTAGAAATTTGAATCATGATTATCTTTCTTTGTACAACCGAACTAGAACAAAGTAAGGAGGAATTATGGATGTAATTAAAAATATTCTAGTACCGATTGATTTTTCCGATTATTCAAAAAACGCACTCAGGTATGCAGTTCAATTTGCGCAGCAGTTTAAAGCAAAAATGTTTCTTGTCTATGTTGTTGAACCGATGATCTATCCAGCCGATTTCAGTATGGGTCAGGTTGCTATTCCTTCAATGGATTCGGACCTGCATTTACGTGCAGAGGAGGAATTGAAGAATCTTGCATCCTCTTTTATCAATAAGGTTGTTGAATCCGAAACAATTATTAAAACAGGGAAACCATTTGTTGAAATAATCGAAACAGCTAATGAAATTGATGCAGACCTAATTATTATGGCAACACATGGCCACACCGGCGTAGAACATTTGTTGTTTGGAAGTACAGCTGAAAAGGTAGTCCGAAAAGCCCCCTGCCCGGTTTTAACATTGAGAGAACCGATAAAGGGATTTAATTACAATGCGAGGAAATGAATTGTGAAATGATTAAAACTTCTAATATGCGATTTTCGAAATTATTCACAGATAATAAATCGGGAAGCCTGGAATTATTGGTTGAACTTCACGAACACCTTAAAAACGAGAAGAAGATTCTGCAAATTTTTCCGGAACTGATAGATTTTGCCGCAAAGCAATTCAGGTCGTTTCAGAATATACAGGTGTATCTTGCTGAAATGAAATCAGCATTGCGTAAAGAAAAAAAACTCGAAGTTTTTTTTGACAAATACGATAGATACTTTAAAGATTCGCTGAAATTGCTCCTCCTAAATGCAGGCAAAATTTTAAAACCGTATTCGAGTTTCATCACAATCTCAAACAGTAAAACCGTATTAGAAGTATTGAAGCATCTCCGGGTAAGTAATCCGGAATTAAAAGTTATTGTTTGCGAATCAAGACCGATGCTTGAAGGAAGATTGCTTGCAAAAAGTCTGATTGCTTCAAAAATTAAAGTCAGACTTATAACCGAAAGTATGATTTACCAATTTATAGATAAAGTTGATGCCGCGATTACCGGGGCCGACGCAATACTGGGAAACGGAGATGTGATTAATAAATCTGGAAGTTCTTTACTTGGATTTGGATGTCAGCAATTTAACAAACCGTTTTACGTAGTAGCCGATAGAAAAAAATTCACAAAATCTAAAAGATATTCAGCAAAAAAAATGCCGCCAGAGGAGATTTGGCGGCAATATCCGGAAAAAATAAAAATTGAGAATTACTACTTCGAACGAATTGAAAAGAAATTAATTACAGAAATCATTTCTGATTGATCATCTCCAGCTGCATTATTGACTGTTTAGCAATACGTGCGATGTCCGTATCCGGAAACTTTTTAGCAAGTCCCTCCCAGATGGATTTAGCTTTAAGATTTTCACCTTTGGAAGCGGCAATAGCACCTGAGTTATAAATTGCAAGTTGATTATCCTTTTCGATCTTCAGGATATTATTTGTAAGTTCTTCAGCTTTATTAAGATCCCCGTTATTAAAATAAAGGAAGGTTAGTTCCAATAGCAGGTCGATTCTCTTGCTATCCTTTTTCAGAATTTTTTCATAAAGTTCTATTGCTTTATCATTCTGATGAGCCATCTTCAGTATATCAGCATATTCCCTAGCTTTAAGTGTATCATCGGGATTCTTTTCATAGCTGGCTTTATATTCTTCCAGACGTTTTCTAGCATCCTCGGTTACGTTGGTACCAGAAGGCATATCGCTATCGCCGCTCATTCCTCTATGGATATCGTCATCCGGCATTTGTTCAGAAATTTCTTTCTGAGTCTCCCGGTTCGAGTTCAAATTCGAAAAAACAACAATTCCAATTACAAAAGCTGTGAACAGGATTAAATAAATATATATAGGTTTGATTTTCATTATAGCTCCGAGTTTTAGATACTAAAAATAAGAATTTTTCATCTAAAAAATTCCGGTAGATTATTTTGATGAACTATCTTGATTTTTTCAGCGTTACATGTCTACAAACAACAGAGGGAAGAATGAATAATTCGATTGTGTCATCTGACAAGGATTTGAAGTTAAAATACAAGGATTTTGAGGATGAAGCTCTGCCGCATTTAGGAGCTTTACAATCTTATGCCCTCAAGCTTACAAATGATACTGATGAAGCTGATGATCTTTTACAGGATACCATGTTAAAAGCATTCCGTTTTTTTGACAAATTTGAAAAAGGGACAAATTGTAAAGCATGGTTATTCCAGATAATGAAAAATTCTTTTATTAACAGTTACAGAAAAAATACAAAAGAGCCTGATAAAGTAGACTACGAGGATATTCAGAATTTTTACGAAAATATAAAAGCAGACGAAGTTAAATCTCCCCATTTCGAAGGTGACGCATTTAACGACATCCTGGATGATGAAATAGTAAATGCTCTTTCCACTTTACCAGATGATTTTAGAACAATCGTATTTCTTTCGGACATAGAAGGTTATACTTATGAAGAAATCGCAGATTTTTTAGATTGCCCTATCGGAACAGTAAGATCCAGGCTCCACAGGGCAAGAAAAATGTTATATGCATTGCTATTTACATATGCACAATCGAATGGAATGATCAAAAAGCCAGAAATCAAGCAGAAAATAAGGAAAATTAGAAATTTCGAATTGATGAAATCCGGGAGATAATCGGTGTAAATAAATATCCCGATTACATCCTTTTTGGAAATTTTGCGTCTAAAAATCAGATATGGTAAATAATATTTCAGTAGACAAGCGGAATTTTTTTTCTTATATTTAGCCGATGAATTTTGAGAAAACATATCAGATTACTGCCTATAGTAAATATCTTTACCATTTCATATTAACCTTTAGTATAAGGTAACTAAAATATTATAATTAACAATCGACTAATGAATAGATCATTCATTAAACGGAACTAATTTGCTATTCAAAGTTATAAAATCAAAAAATTACATCAGAAGGAGTAATAAAAAAATTGAAGATAACTAAGCAATTCACCAATCGTGAGAGTAAATCTTTAGACCAATACCTCCAGGAAATTGGTAAAGTTGATCTTCTTACGCCGGATCAGGAAATTGAACTGGCAATTCAGATTAAAAAAGGGAATAAGCAAGCTCTTGATAAGTTAACAAAAGCCAATCTTCGCTTTGTTGTAAGTGTGGCTAAACAATATCAGAACCAGGGATTACCCTTGGGCGACCTTATAAACGAAGGGAATTTAGGATTAATCAAAGCAGGTTTAAGATTTGATGAAACTCGGGGCTTCAAGTTTATTTCTTATGCAGTCTGGTGGATCCGCCAGTCAATTATGCAGGCTATTGCAGAACAATCCCGAATGGTCCGTCTTCCGCTTAACCGTGTCGGTGCCTTAAATAAAATGGGTAAAGCCCTTAGTCAGTTAGAACAGGAATATGAAAGAAGACCAAGTCCCGAGGAAATTGCTGAACAGCTTGATATGGACGTTTCGGATGTTACATATGCTATGCAGATAGCTGGCCGACATGTATCGATGGATGCTCCGTTTGCCCATAGCGAAGACAGCAACAACAGCCTTCTAGATGTAATGCCGAATGAGGATCAACCGACTCCGGATTTTTCATTAATGAAAGAATCTCTTAAAGCCGAAATTGAAAGATCACTCTCTTCCCTGACTGACAGAGAAGCAGAAGTTATCCGTCTTTATTTCGGATTACAGAAAGAACACTCCCTAACACTGGAAGAAATTGGAGAAAAATTAAACCTTACCAGAGAAAGAGTAAGACAAATTAAAGAGAAAGCTCTCATCCGCCTCAGACACTCAACGCGGAGTAAAAATCTAAAAGCCTATTTAGGATAAAAATTTAAGCCGTCTTTCGACGGCTTTTTTTTTAGAATCTCACTCACCTTTTATTATCTTTGCAAAAAAAATACAGGCATATATGAACAACCTTGAATTATATTTTAGCAAATTCAGAAATAATATAATCGGAATTAATCAGCAATTCGATTCACCTTACGGTCCTAAAAAAATTATATATGCCGATTGGATTGCAAGCGGAAGGTTGTACTCTCCAATTGAAAAGTCCCTGCTCGAAAACTTCGGCCCTTTTGTTGGCAATACACACTCAGAATCGTCGATTACGGGAACATCAATGACCAAGGCCTATCATGGCGCAAAAGAAATAATTAAAAAGCATGTTAATGCTAGACAAAGTGATCTCCTAATTTTTGCCGGTTTTGGTATGACTGCAGCAGTAAACAAATTTCAAAGATTGCTGGGTCTAAGGATTTGTGAACAATTATCAAAGTATACTAACATACCAAAGGAAGAAAAGCCGGTTGTTTTTATAACACACATGGAACACCATTCCAATCAGACTTCATGGCTTGAGACTATTTGTGATGTTGTAATAATTGAACCCGATGAGAACGGGTTAATAAATTTAGACCACTTCGATCACCTTCTAAAACTTTATCAGGATAGAAAATATAAGCTCGGTTCATTCACAGCTGCATCAAATGTGACAGGGATTCATGCCCCTTATCACCGACTGGCAAAAATGATCCACGAATATGGAGGAATTTGTTTTGTCGATTTTGCCGCCGCTGCGCCTTACGTCGATATTAATATGAATCCTGAAGATCCGATGGAAAAACTCGATGCTATTTTCTTTTCACCTCACAAATTCCTTGGAGGACCTGGTACTTCGGGTGTTTTAATTTTCGATTCTAAACTATATAACAGAAGAGTCCCAGACCACCCCGGTGGTGGAACGGTCGACTGGACCAATCCATGGGGAGGACATAAATATATTCAAGACATCGAAGCACGGGAAGACGGCGGTACACCCGGATTTCTTCAAGCAATTAAGACTGCTCTTGTAATCAAATTGAAGGAAGAGATGGGTACGACTAATATGTCCGAAAGAGAGAAACATCTGCTCGATAAAGTTTTTAACCGCCTTGCCTCAATACCTTCATTGCATATTCTTGCTCAAGAGACCAAGGAGCGACTTGGGATAATTTCATTCTATGTAGAAGATATTCATTATAATCTTATGGTAAAATTACTGAATGATTGTTATGGAATTCAGGTTAGAGGCGGTTGTTCGTGTGCCGGTACTTACGGACACTACCTGCTCCATGTTGACCCAACCAGGTCGAAAAGAATAACCGATAAAATAAACAACGGCGACCTTTCGGAAAAACCCGGCTGGGTTAGATTATCGATTCATCCAACCATGACAGACCAGGAACTCGATTATGTTCTAACAGGCATTGAAGATGTTATTAAGAATAATGTTGAATGGTTAAAAGATTATTATTACTCATCAAGGACAAATGAGTTTTATCACAATTCCACAAGCGGAAAGGAATATGAAATAATTAATAGCTGGTTTTCCTTCTGATTAAGGTTTGTGTTAATTTCTAACATGACCTCGTAGAGATGCCAGTAGGGATCAACACAATTCCAAAAAGTTTTTTACTACCTGGATACCAGCATCACCTGATTCTTCCGGTTTAAACTGAATCCCATAGTAGTTAACCTTATTCAGTGCCGCAGTAAAATCAATTTCAAACTTAGATTCTGCAATTGTATAATCTGAAAGAGGCAAATAAAGTGAATGTGAAAAGTAAAAACTTGATTGGTTTGTTATGCCTTCAAATAAAATCGATTTTTTCAAATTATTAATTTTATTGAAACCTTGGTGGGAGCGGTCGACTTTAGCCTGATCGAACTTCTGGGCTGACCCTGATAAGACACTTAGACAAGAGATGTTTGATTCCAATACTTCATTGCATAATAGAAGCATTCCGAGGTCAATCCCCAGAAATGGTTTTATTAAAATTCTGAGCATTGTAAAAAGATTGGACTTATGAAGCTTTTTTACGATTGAAGAAATATCACCGCTCGCCGAGAGAATTATTTTATCGGATCTGAGTATATCAATTTCTTTTTCCGATTTAATAAAATCACAATTCAATCCATATAATATTTTTTCGATCGATACATGCTCTTTATCAATATATTCAACCAATGCAATCAAGTTCTTTTCCAGATTTAACAATTAAAATACTAATTGGGCAATTACCCTTCTATAATTAATTTTTAGTAAACTAAATTAACTACTTAAAGAATGTCAGCTCTTTAATTTAAGGGATCTGGCTGCGTCCGTTACTGCACCGATTTTCGATGCAAATCCGTCTTTATTTTTTATCTGATCATCCGTTACGAAATGGACATCCAGCAATCCGTTTGATTTATAACCGGTACGCAGATAATTTATTTCACTAAGACACAAACTCCACCCTTCAAACCAGACACTCAAAAGATTTGTATCGCATTTATTTTTATCGATATGAACAATCAGGTCCACGTCACTCTCCGGTCCGGAGACGGCATTCTTTGTACTTCCGAAAACATATAATCCCCTCACACCGAACCTGGCGCCGTCGAGTTCGGAAGCAATTTTTTCGGCCATTTTCATACGCCACCGCCAATGGTCGCTTGAATGAATCTCGAAACTGCTTTTAATATCCCTATCAGATAACTTTTCAGAAGAAGGAAGCATGAAAATTCCCATTGCTTCATCAATTTCTGCATTTACAAGCACCCTTAAAATATAGCCGTCGGTCATTTCAGGAATATCGATTACTTTTACCGTATCAGCCAGATGACTATACTCACTAACCAGTTCAGGGAAAATATTTTTTGAATTGTTTAGAAATGCGGAATTAAAAATTATGCCATCATCATCCGGGTATAGCGGAAGATACCTGATATTTGCCTCCACAAGATCCTGGAAAAAGTGAGTACCGAAAGATAAATCAGGTACATAATTCCCTTTTTTACGCGCTACTTCGATCAGCATAGCAGTATTATTAATGTCGGAATAGGTTACACTAACACCAAGTTTAATGTCACCCCGGCTTCCCCATCTGCCCGGACCCATCAAAATAAATTTTCTCTTTGGAAGAAGTTTATTCAATTTCCCTATAGCACGACCAACCTGGAGCATCTTATTCCTGTCCGTAAGCTCAGTATATTTTTGGGGATCTACATAAACAATGTGTGATATTTCAGGGACTTTACCGTTCGATATATGCCGGTTCGCAGTAAAAACGACTCGATCGGTTTGCACATCCCTGGGAATCGGGTCTGAAGTGGTTTCCCCGTGAAAACTCTGAGGCCGGCACTGCAGCAGGTAGAAATCATTTCCGCTGCTGGCGAATTCAATGTCAACAGGAGTTTTCATTTTTTCCTGGAGGACTTTTAGAATTGCGTCAACTTTCTTTAAGAAATCTGTTTTTGTAACCAGTCCGTCGAAAGAAACAAGGTACTCTGCTTTGGAATCTTCTATCTGATATGTCATTGGCTGGCGGATCATATTACCCTGAATAACTGAGAATACTTTGTCGAAAGACGGATACTTATGCCCGCAATGTTTAAGCAGCTTATGAATTGAAATCGTTTCAAAGTCGTTTGTCTTAAGATTAATAACATCAATCTTCTTCGGTGAATACCGGAACATTTCATCCGGCGAAATATTTATTTTTAATTTCGGCTGACCGGGTGACACGAGTACAGGGTAATCATCGCTGAGCCTGTCAACAGCTCTCGTTCCGATGCCCGCGACAATTCTAACCAACCCATCTTCACGCTTGATTCTTGGAGACCATCTGAATTCATTATTGCTGAATGCAACTCCGGCAAACGCGGGGAGAAAGTAATCACCGACTTTTTCACCTACCACTTCCTGAATCATAACTCCCATTTCTTCGTGAAAGTCGAGTAATCCCCTTTCGGAACGGTATTCGATAGGATCGGGACTGAAAGTAGAAGCATAAACTTCTGCGATAGCATCCATTAATGCTGAAAGTCTCTGGGGTTTTGTTCCCTGATTTGCAAGAAAGAGGCTTTTGTATTTTCCTGAGAAAGCAGCGCCCATCTGATCTTCGAGCAAACTTGAACTTCTTACTACAAGCGGATTATCACCGAGATCGTCAAGCGCAACCGACAACCCTTTCAATATATCGGGAGGAAATTCCGAGTTTTTAAATAAATGAACAATGTGCGGATATTCAATTCTGATCTCATCAACTTCCTTGTACTTCTGTTCAAAAACCTCTTCCAGGTTGTTATACTGCATAAAATAGAGAACTGCATCGGATGTAATGAACCAGGTTTTTGGAGTTCTCACGTCACGCAGCAATTCATTATTTCCTGCTTCCTGTTGAAGTATATGATATGCGAGAAAAATTCCGGCACTTTTTCCGCCGAGTTTTCCATGACTACCCGGAGGGAAAATCATTTTATCAATAAGCCGGTAAAAATCCGTCAGCTTTACATACTCTTTTGCAATGCTTATATAATCTAATTGATCTGTAAAGAACCTTCTCAGCAGAGAAACACGCAGTCCTTTTACAGTTGAGGGGGGTAATTCAAATTTTTCCGGTGCCATGTGGTAATACTTTCTAATGGCATCTGCAATTTCTGTAAGGGATGTATCCTGACTCTCAACAACTTTAACAAGGGAACTCGATTTATCCTCCTGAATCCATTTCTGGATTCTGCTAAGGATAACATCATCAGGGAGATTTTCATCTGCCAATCGTTGAATTGTTTCAACATACTGATCATAATCAACAATCTTTTTTACTTTAAGCGGTCTGTTTTCATCATAAGCAGAATCTTCTTCGCCAACACGTCTGGCAATACTTGTATGCTTCATAAGCATTTCCGCTTCTTCAACACCCTTCCAGCAGAGTAGATGAAGCATCTTTCTCATGAGGCTGATGAAAAGATTAGGATCTGTTTTACGGATCATATCAAGAACCACACGCCATTCCGGTTTTGAGGTTCCGTGTATCCGTTCCTTAATGGTTTTATATTCTTTAAAAACTACTTTCAGTTTTTGATGAAGGATAAAATGGCCCAGTCTCTCGGCAACTGTATCGAGCAGACGTTTTTCTTCTTTCAGAAAAAGACCGTTTTTTGGTTTATGAATCTCCTTTATATAAAAGACCGAAAGAGTACCAACTTTCTGTTCCTGTACAATTATGTCAGAGGAAAGGACCCATTTTGTTTCTTCGAAATCACCTGTTTGATAAACAATATCGCCATAAGTTAATTTTGCTCTGCAGAGTTCGGGAAATTGAAATGCAGGCGGAATCGCATTAATAACGGTGTCGAAAGCTTCATGAAGAGAAATATCCGAACGGTTGAGACTGCTTTCAACGGTATAGAGGCAATTTAATTCCTTTGCCCGTTCCTTTAATTCAAATACCGAATCTATGTTCTGTTTTTTTGATCTGGTCATAATTGAATGCTCCGATTCCGTTTACAGATACTAGTTATTTGAAAAGTAAAATATAATATGATTCTTTCAAACCGGATTATTGTTTATCAATGGACAGAGATTTGCTGCAAACTTACAAATTATTTTAGGTAAAAAATAACACGGTCTAAAACTGTTTGTTTAAAAAGTAGAATTTAATATTGCTGAAGGTGTGAAAGGATAATACTTAGTAACCGGATTTTAAAAAAACCGGGAACTGTTTTCTCAATTCCCGGATATTAAATACGAAAGGTTTAGAGGATCGGTCTATTAAACCCAGCCTCTGTCTTTACATGCCTGAGCAACACGGCTGATGGAAATAACATAAGCAGCATCTCTCATGTAGAGTTTTCTTTTCCTTGCCAGTTCGCTAACTGCGAGATAAGCAGCCGTCATTTTAGTATCGAGTTTACCGAGGACTTCATCCTTTTCCCAATAATAATTCATATTACACTGAACCTGTTCAAAATAACTGCATGTAACACCACCGGCATTTGCAAGGAAATCAGGAATAACAAAAATTCCCTTTTCCTGTATAATCTTATCAGCTTCAGGTGTGGTTGGGCCGTTTGCACCTTCAGCCATAATTTTCACTTTTTTAGAGATCTTAACAGCATTATCGCCTCTTACCTGATTTTCGAGCGCGCACGGGAGAAGTATATCTACTTCCTGTTCAATCCACGCATCGCCGTCCAGAACCTCATAACCTAATTCTTTCGCTTTAACTTTATCAATACCGCCGAACTTATCTGTAATTTTTAAGAGTTCCTGAAGATTAATTCCGGATTTCCTTCTGAATGTGTAAGAACATTGGTCAGCTTGATCCCAACTGGAAACGCAGATTACTTTTCCACCAAGTTTCTGATAAAGTTCGATAGCATACTGAGCAACATTACCGAATCCCTGAACTGCTGCAGCAGTATCTTCCGGTCTAATACCTAATTCTTTGAGAGCTTCGCGTACCGTATAAATTACTCCGTAACCTGTTGCTTCAGTTCTTCCGAGAGAACCGCCCATACCAACCGGTTTACCTGTAATAAAACCGGGATATTTTGCACCATGGATAGCTTCAAATTCATCTAACATCCATAACATATGCTGAGCATTTGTCATAACATCCGGTGCCGGAACGTCATTAATCGGCCCTACATTCTTTGCCATCTGTCTTACGAATCCGCGGCAGATGTGCTCCTGTTCCTGCATACTTAAATGGTGAGGGTCGCAAATTACTCCGCCCTTACCACCGCCTAACGGTATATTTACAACTGCACATTTCCACGTCATCCACATTGCTAAAGCTCTAACTGTATCGACAGTTTCATGGGGATGAAATCTGATGCCGCCTTTTGCAGGACCGCGTGCATCATTATGCTGAACTCTGAATCCTCTAAATACTTTTGATGTTCCGTCATCCATTTTTACAGGAATACTGAAATGATATTCTCTTAACGGATTGCGGAGAAGCTGACGTGTTGCTTCATCAAGATTTAATATCTCGGCAACTTTGTCAAATTGTGCTTGTGCCATTTCAAAGGGATTAAATTCTTTACTTGCCATTGATAACCTCGGACTGAATTATGTTTTATAATCAACCTGGAGAACCAATCAGATTAACTTCCCTTGTGTTAACCTATGGCTCGTTTACAATCCAAGTCCTAAAATTTACATGTGAAAAATAGACAGTATTGACTTCTTAAACAAACAAAATGGGGATGAATAGAGGGAATAAAAGATTCACTTTTCCGGTTTAATCAACCTCTTTCCGAATAATGGGAATCGGACAGATTTTTGAGCATTTCAGCCCCTTTTTCGGGAGTTAAATCCCGCTGCGGCTGAGCCAGCATTTCATATCCGACCATAAACTTTTTAATTTCTGCCGACCTTAATAGAGGCGGATAAAAGTGAATATGCCAGTGCCATTCTTTATAATCCTTTCCATCCGTCGGTGCCTGGTGGAATCCCATCGAATATGGAAAAGAATTCTGAAAAATATTATCGTATTTCACAGTTATTACTTTAAGTGCGTCTGCAAGAAATTCTTTCTCTTTCAGGTCCAGATCAAGAAAATTCTGATTGTGTTTCTTTGGAATTACAATCGTCTCAAATGGCCATACGGCCCAGAAAGGCACCATAACAACAAAACCCGCGTTTTCATAAACTATTCTCTCCCCTTTTTTCTTTTCGTGAATTAGGTAATCGCAGAGGAGACAATATTTTTTTTCATCCAGATATTTTTTTTGCTGAAGAGACTCTTTATTAGGTTCATTAGGCATTGAATATTCGGCCCATATTTGTCCGTGCGGGTGTGGATTGCTGCATCCCATAAGTTCACCCTTGTTTTCGAAAATAGTAACATAATTTATTTTATCGTGACTGCCGAGTTCTTTGAATTCATTTATCCATACATCCACTACTTTAAGAATCGACGCTTTATTCATTTCGGCAAGAGAAAGGTTATGATTCGGGGAAAAGCAGATGACACGACAGATACCGGGTTCAGAACTAGCAACCAGAAGATCGAATTCATTTACTTCTTTTTCACCTGAATCGATAAGCAGTGCGCTGAAGTCGTTTTCAAATACAAATGTAGAATCATATACCGGATTAATATGACCACCCGCCCGGGAATTTCCGGGACATAAATAACAGGAGGGATCATATATCACATCATTCTTCTTTTGAACTGTTTCAATCTTGCCCTGCCACGGCCTTCTTGAGCGATGCGGCGAGACAAGAGTCCACTCGCCGGTTAAAATGTTTTTTCTCTTGTGAGGTAATTCATTCAGTTCCATTTTTTTTTAACCATTATCCCGAATATTCTGTTTTGAATTATTTATTAAACTGTTCTATTTTACAAACAAGCATATGAAATTTATCCAATAAAATAAAGAAAGGTGAATTGATGAACAGACTTTTGAAATATTCTATTTTGCTTTTTCTTATCTCGTTTACTATTTCAGCACAAACAATCAAATATCCTGATACAAGGAAGGTAGATCACAAGGATAATTATCACGGAACAATTGTAGCGGACCCTTACCGGTGGCTTGAAGACGACAATTCCCCGGAAACTAAGAAATGGATTGAGGAGCAGAACAAAATTACTTTCGATTACCTTGATAAAATTCCATACAGAGATAGAATAAAGGATAGACTTACAGATTTGTGGAATTATGAAAAGTACTCCGCACCATATAAAATTGGCGATAAGTATATTTTTTCCAAGAACGACGGACTGCAGGAGCAGAGTGTATTTTACATCCAGAAAGGATTAAGCGGTACGCCGGAATTATTTCTCGATCCGAATAAATTTTCCAGTGATGGTTCGGTGAGCCTTGCTGGACTCAGTTTTTCAAATGATTACAAATTTGCATCTTATATGATTTCCAAGGGAGGATCCGACTGGCGGGAAATATTTGTGATGGATGTGGATTCAAAAAAAGTGCTGAACGACCATATCAAATGGTCAAAGTTCAGCGGTACCTCATGGTACGAAGACGGATTTTTCTACAGCCGCTATGATGAACCTAAAGCCGGCGACGAACTGAAACAAGCGAATGAGTTTCAAAAACTCTATTATCATAAACTTGGAACCCCACAATCGGAAGATCTCCTTATACTTGAGGATAATCAAAATCCGAAACGACTCTTTGGATCTTCTGTAACAGACGATGAGAGATTTCTAATTATAAGCGTCATGCAGGGCTCTTCCAGCTATAACGGAATAATGTATAAAGACCTTGTGAATAACGGGGAGATAAAATGGCTCTTCGATAAGTTTGATGCGGAATATTATGTTATCGATAATATCAATGATAAGTTTCTTGTTCAAACCGATCTTAATGCACCAAACAGAAAGATAGTCCTTGTCGATCCTGAAAATCCGTCGAATGAGAAATGGGTAACTCTGATTCCGGAAAGTAAAGATGTAATGCAGAGTATCTCAGTAATCGGCGGTAAAATTATAATTGCGTATCTCAAGGATGCCAACAGCAAAGTCTCTGTTTTCGATACCTCAGGAAAATATTTATACGACGTAGAACTGCCGACTGTAGGATCTGTCGGCGGTTTCGGCGGAGACAAAGAGGACACAGAAACATTCTACACATTTACTTCATTCACATATCCTCCAACTATTTACAAGTACGATGTAACAAACAATCAATCGGAATTATTCAGGAAATCAGATGTTAAATTTGAGATGAACGATTACGAGACAAAACAGATATTTTACGTAAGTAAGGACGGTACGAAGGTGCCCCTCTTCATAGTACATAAAAAAGGACTGAAACTTGACGGAAGCAATCCGACTTTACTATATGCATACGGAGGATTTAATATTTCAATGCAGCCGGGATTTTCCGTTGCCCGGATTCCCCTTCTGGAAAACGGAGCTGTCTATGCAATGGCATGCTTAAGAGGCGGTAATGAATACGGCGAAGAATGGCATAAAGCGGGAATGCTCGAGAAGAAACAGAATGTATTTGATGATTTTATTGCCGCGGCCGAATGGCTGATAAAAAATAAATATACGTCGCCAGAAAGACTGGCCATTCAGGGAGGTTCCAACGGCGGACTGCTTGTAGGTGCGGTTATTAACCAGCGTCCGGATCTTTTCAAAGTAGCATTTCCGCAGGTAGGAGTTATGGATATGCTAAGATTTCACAAATTCACAATCGGATGGGCCTGGGTGCCGGAGTATGGAACAAGCGACAATCCCGATCACTTCAAATTCCTCTATGATTACTCCCCTCTCCATAATATTAAACCCGACAAGAATTATCCTGCAACATTAGTAACAACAGCTGATCACGATGACAGAGTTGTGCCTGCTCATTCATTTAAGTACACAGCAACATTGCAGGAGAATAATAAAGGAATTAATCCTACTCTAATTCGCATTGAAACAAAAGTGGGCCATGGTGCTGGGACAAGTACTTCAAAGTCGATTGAGCTATCGGCCGACCTGATGGCATTTATGTTTTTTAATATGGGAATTACTCCCGACTTTTAATTTTTAAGGCGGAACCGATCCGCCTTTTTTAAATTTAATTGAGGTCAATATGCCCGGAATTAATTTAACAAATGGATTAAAGGAAGAATATCAGAATCTTTTTGATCAGTGTATGATCAAAACTGAAAAACTGCCGGAGATCGAAAGAATTATCCAAAAGCTCGTGAATAATAAGAGCAGATACGAAACGGTTGCTGAACAATCGAAAATTCCCTGGTATGTTATCGGTTCATTACACAATATGGAATCTTCCCTCAATTTTAATTGTCACCTGCATAACGGGGATCCGTTGACAAACAGGACAACTCACGTTCCGGCAGGTCGCCCTGTTAGCGGTAATCCGCCGTTCACCTGGGAGGACAGTGCACAGGACTCATTAAAACTCCAGCGCCTCGATACATGGGGCGATTGGAGCATCCCCGGTATTTTATACAAAATTGAAGAATACAACGGCTGGGGATATCGAACCCGTCATCCCGAAGTCTTATCACCTTATTTATGGAGCGGGTCCAATCATTATATCAGAGGAAAATATGTGGCGGACGGCAGGTGGTCCGATACTGCAGTTTCGAGTCAGATAGGTGCCGCCGTAATTATCCGGAGATTAGTGGAAAAAAATCTAATCGAGTTGGAAACCGGTATTGCATCAGAAACGGGCAGACCTCTGATTTATTATTCGACCAGAAGGATAGAATATGGTGAGCAGCTCCAGCAGTTCCTTAATCAATTTCCGGATATTTATTTATTGACCGACGGGAAACCTGGTCAGAAAACTTCTGATGCATTCAAGACGGTAACCGGAAATTATCTCTACGGTGATCCGAGGGAAGAATAAAATTCAAAATTTAATCCGGAAAGGTTTATGATTATTAAAACGCTCAAACAGTTAAAGAGAATAATTATTGCGGTAGTAGGAACAACTATTTTAATCATCGGGATTGCTTTGATTGTATTGCCGGGGCCGGCATTTATTGTGATTCCGGTCGGACTTTCAATTCTTGCGACCGAATTTATCTGGGCAAAACGATTAATGGAGAAATTTAAGGAGAAGCTCTCGAAAATTATTACAAAGAAATAACACTATTAGCGAATTGTTTCGCATTGTGGAAAGTTATTTTAACTTCGGTTCCCTCCTGCTTTTTGCTGGTTATTTTAACAGAAGCGTTATTAAGGTCGCAGTATTTCCTGACTAATGTTAGCCCTAATCCGTTTCCGTCAAATTTCCTTGTGAATCCCTGCTCTTCCTGTGTAAAAACCTGATATAAATTTGTAAGATACTCTTCCGAGATTCCAACACCTGTATCCTTAACATTTATTGTAAGTCTTCCATCATCATCATTATCAACACGAATATCAATTTTCCCATTCATGGTATATTTCACGGCATTATCAATAATATTTCTGAAAATCTGGCAGACAGAATATTCATCTGCCTGAATACTTGGATTTTTAGCCAAACGATGCACGTTCAATACAATCTTTCGTTCATATAACAGTTCATCGAATTCTTTTATAATTTTTACGATACAATTTGAATATAGATCAAATGTTGAAGGAGAATACTTGTATGTACCGCTTTGCAATTCGGCAATTTCGAGCATAAGGTGAATAGTCCTGATAATCCGCTTGCTTGCATTATCAATTATCCCGAAAGTAGTTGTTAGATCGCTGTTCTCAGATCCTTTCATTTCTTCTCTTAGATATTCAATAGAACTCAATATTGCATTAATCGGCGTTCTTATTTCATGAGAAACCTGAGAAAGGAAAACATTCTTCAATTTATCAGATTCTTCCGCTTTTTCTTTTGCCGCTCTTAGTGCTTCCTCAATTTTAAATTGAGCAGTTACGTCTCTTAGTGTTCCTTCAATAATATATTTACCCAGACTTGAGTCATTACGCAGATTACAATTTAGTGTGAAACGCCTTTCACTTTTAGATGAGCTTTTAAGAGAAAACTTAAACTCAGCCAGTTGGTTTTTGTGCATTAAACGGTTTGTAATCTGGTCAAAATTCTTCTCACCGAATAGCAGTTCGTCTTTAAGATTTATTTCTTCATTTTCGGACACACCAAAAAGTATTTTAAAAGAAGAATTGCAGGTAAGGACTTCTCCTTCTAACGACGCCTGGAAAATACCGTCGGACGAATTCTCAAAGATTTCCTTATATTTTTTCTGAGAATCAAAAAGCCTGAGAGTATTAATTACAGAATTCCGCCTGTGCTTATAATTCATTGCGGCAATGACAATCGAAATTACACTTAGAAACATTACGAACAAAACAGAAGCAAAAACATTTTGCAGAATGTAAATCTCACTTTTGTTTATAAGAATCGTTGCGCCGAATATCAGGTTATAATAGATCGCGACAACAATCTGGTCTTTAACTTCCCAGGCTAAAAAAATAGATGATGTAAATACTATTAAAGCTGCAATCTGAGAATTGACTACAAGTGTATTTGGCAATATGACAATAACTATACCGAATGAAATTAGAATTGACAGAAGAAGTGTATGTATCATTAATCCGGGATGTCTGAACCCAAATTCAAAATTTGAAAGAATGAGGATCCAGAACGCAATTGCAATAACATAGAAACGGCAGGCATAGACATAAATTGATACCGTTTCGAAATACTTTACTTCAAATATCAACGCAAATAGACCTGAAATGATTGTTAAAACGGATATTATTCTGAGAGAATTGATTAAGTGTTTTCTGTTCGCTTCGTTGATATGTCCCGCTTCAATTGTATTATGATTATTCTCGATGATTGACTTTGCTTTCAATTTTTTTCGGCTGTGTATTTTAAAAAGTACACTTTAATAGTAACTGTTTAGGATGAATTGAACAGTGACATTTATCACTATTAATGGAATCAGTTAGACAATTGTGATAAGGATTAAACGAAGATGAAGAGAATATCTTCTTTTTTATTCTTTACTGAATATACGCGGCACAATTCTTATTAGTTTAATAAATCCTTTTATTCGAACTCCGGGTTTAGAGTTGTAAAGAAGATTTAACAGACCCTTTAATCCATCATAAACATTTTTACTATACGGATGCCACCAGAGCTGTTTACTGGTAAATGAAAGAAGGTCTTTGACAATTACCTGTGTCTGAGTCATTTCATCAAATCCAAGTTCGCCGTGAGTCCTTCCGATACCGGATTGCTTAAATCCGCCCCAGGGTGTCTCGGCCAGGCCATGACTCATAAGATGATCGTTTATCGTAACAACACCGGCTTTAATACACCTGGCAATTTTTTCTGCTTTGTGCTGACTGCCTGACCATACTGATCCTGTAAGGCCGAGGTATGAATCGTTTGCCAGTTTTATCGCTTCTTCAATACTGTTAAATTTCATAACACCAACTACCGGCCCGAATGTTTCGTCCTTCATTACCATCATATCATGATTAACATCAACAAGAACAGTGGCAGGAAGAAAGTTAGCTCCGGTATTTTCCGGGATGCCCGACTGCGCATACACTTTAGCTCCCTTATTTAAAGCATCCTGAATATGTTCCTGAACAGTGTCGATTTGCCGGGTAGTAGTCATACACCCAAACTGTGTACGATAGCAATCATTTTTTGTAACTACCAGTTTCTCTATTTTATTTTTTAGTGCGGAAAGAAATTGATTGTATATTTTTTCATCAACATAAATTCGTTCAACTCCTCCGCACGACTGTCCGCAATTCTGAAATCCTGCCCACAACGCACCCGAAGCAGCTCTCTCGATATCAGCATCATCGCATACAATCATGGCGTCGTTACCACCCAATTCCAAGCATAATGGTGTTAGAGTAGCAGCCGATTTTTCAAGAAGGTATTTCCCAACCTGAACCGAACCTGTAAAAAATAATTTATCAATACCGCTCTCCAGAAAAGTGTCTCCAGCAATTCTACCCGGTAGATTTATATAGTTGAAGACACCCTCAGGTAGTCCTGCATACTCAATTGCTTTCTTCAGTTCAAGTCCAACCATCTGAGTTTCTGATGCGGTTTTTAATATTATTGAATTACCGGCAAGCAATCCCATGATGACTTCGGAGAACGGAATTGCAAAAGGATAGTTCCAGGGTGAAATGATACCTACTACACCGAAGGGAACTCTTACAAGTTTACTCCTTTTGTTTAAAAGGAAAATATTCCCGCCCTTTATTCTTTTATCTTTTAGAAATTTACCGGCTTCTTTACAATAAAAAGAAACTGCCATTGCGGCCGGTAATATTTCAGTTGCAAGTGCTTCAAGCCTGGTTTTTCCGTTGTCGGAACTGATTACTTCTGCTAATAAGTCGGCATTGGTAACAATATAATCCCGTATCCGAATAATCATTTTTATTCGTTTTTTAAGGGGATATTTCTCCCATACCTTATGAGCGGACTCCGCCTGTTTAATAATCGTATTAAGTTCTTCTCCGGTATGAAGTTCAGATCTTCCGATTTCTTCACCAGTCGCCGGATTGTAACAAATAGTTTCTTTCGTCATTGTGTTTACCCGGTAATTAACTGATATATTCATAATAGGCTTACATGCAATAGTAAATTATGAATTATTTCATAATTTTGTAATTAATAAAAAGATATGATAACATGACACAACAGGATAAAAGTAATTATTTCAAAGGTCTACTGATTCTGATCGGTAAGGATAAAAACATATCCGAAAACGAGAGAAGAAGTTTAAGCGAGCTTGCGAATATATTGGGTTTCGACAGAGTATTTTGCGACAATGCAATTTCTGAACTTCTGGAGAATGAATATATAATTGAAGATCCTCCTGCTTTTTCTAATCCTGATATTGCCAGGGCATTTATAATTGACGGTATCAAAATTGCTTTCTCGGACCATGAGCTTCATATATTTGAATTAAACTGGCTTAAGAGTGTAGCAGATAAAAACTCACTCGAGACTCAATGGTGTATTGATAAATATAATGAATATCAGAAGGATCCGGGAAATGCTGACGTATTTGAAGTCAGGAAATTCTTAAAGAATTCTTAATCAATTAATATTCGGAATATCTTTGCGGAAGGGGGGGGATTCGAACCCCCGGTCCGACGAAAGCCGGACAACGGTTTTCGAGACCGCCGCATTCAACCACTCTGCCACCTTTCCGAATTAATTCTTTTGTTTTTTGAGAATTTTCAAGGTCTAATTTAGTTGCACTTTATAAATAATCCAAGTCTAAAAGTATCCTGAGTATGCAAATAGTGTGCAGTTTCTTAAAACCTACAGCATTATTTAAAGAACTTGACATAAAATGAGAGAACCAAAACGCAAAAGTAAAGGGTGTCCACTCCCCTATAAACCGCTTCGGTTATCTCAAAAGAACTTTGCCTGTTGATAGCTTTTACTTTTTACAAATGTGAGGATTTATTTTGTTTATTTCAATATTGCCAATGATGAGAAAATCAATTGTATAATAATTCAAAACCTTTTGTAAACAATATTGCTTACCATCGAGTTTTTTTTTATTTTAAATTAAAATTCTAGCTTATTTATGTTCAAAGAAGAAATACACCTAGTAAATAAGTTCTGCAAAAACATTTCAAAAAAAAGACAACCCTTAAAACTCAAAAAAACAAATACTGAATTTGGTCACCCTTCAGGCCGAGTTGATATTATTGGTCTTTCTCCAAATAATGAAATAATTGCAATTGAAGCCAAATTAAAAAATTGGAAAATTGCTCTCCATCAAGCCTATAAAAACACATCATTCGCACATTATTCTTATGTTTTACTTCCTCCTGAATCTTTGAAATCTGCAATAAAAAACCAACAAGAATTTAATATTCGTAATGTTGGTTTGTTTACATTAAACAATGACAACATCGAAATTATTTTTCAAGCAAATAAAAATAGTCCTTTCTTGGTCAAGATAACAAAAAAAGCCGTTGATTTATTAGACAAATAGAAACCTAATGATACAAAGATCGATGTTGATTGACGTCGCTAATGAATTTGGCCAACAACGAGGTTATAAATCAGTTGAATTTGTTGGTAAAGGTGGATTCAAAGAATGTTTTAAAATTGTAGACCAACATGATAATGAATTTGCATTAAAAATAATTGATTTGAACAATAGCGATTTGAGACGCATCGAAAGAGAAATGTTGATTCTTGCTACTTGTGATAGCCCCCTCATCAACAAACTATATGAATTCGGAAACTTTGTGGACAAATCATTTAATTCTTTTTCATTTTCGGTTGAAGAATATTTAGGAGGTGGAACTTTAGAAGAGAAATTAAATACAGGATTAACAAAAGAAAATATTGTTGAACTTGGTACAAGTCTCATTGAAGTTTTGGTTTATATAAAAGATAAAAATATTGTTCACCGAGATATCAAACCTGCCAATATTATGTTTAGATACAATTCTACTATTCCAGTCTTAGTTGACTTTGGGATTGCCAGAGACCTCAATCGCACATCACTTACACCAACTTGGTTGCCTTCTGGTCCCTGTTCGCCTTATTATGCATCACCAGAGCAACTAAATAATGAAAAAGATCTCATCGATTGGAGAACTGATCAATTTTCAATTGGGATTGTAATTGGTGAATGCTTTTATGGTACACACCCATTTAAGAATCATAAAGGATCAAATGATGATGCTGTATCAAATGTTGCATCAAGGAAAAAATGTGCTACTGAATTTGTTTCTCTGTCGAATTCCCTTGGAGTAAGTATTATATTAAGGATGCTGGAACCATGGCCTCATCGAAGATATCAGAACCCGCAAGAACTTCTTAACCTTTTCAAAAATTTGAGGTGAAAATGGCTGCTTATTTTCAGATGGGACATGATACTGAAAATCTAATTGGTGAAAAAGACCTTGAGCTTTTTAAGGGAATTATCCTAAGTCCATTAAATCGTACTCCAAAAGAAATTCAAGATAGTGTCTCACTATTTAGAACAAAAGGAGAATTCGACATTGTATTTGATCCTCAACTGTATTTTCCAAGATCAAAAAGAGGTAAGCTGAAAACTCACAAATATTTCCCTATTGATTTTGAAACAGGGGATTTAAATAATCGAAGTTGGTGGAACCCAATAATAAATCAATTGTCAATCTATGCTAATTTTTTTGATATTGATTCATTTTGTTCTCCCGTGATTCTGTCAAAGAGTTGGCGTCTGGATTATTATAAATTATGTGCTGAGATAAAAGATTCATTGAGAAATCAAATTAAAAAGAACAATCCCTTAAAAAAATGTTATCAAACAGTTCTAATAAATGTGAAGGATTTAACAGATGAAGATAAAATTATGCGAACCGCTACTGTAATTTCCGCTTCAGAATCAGATGGTTTTTATGTTGTGTTTGTAAATGATCTTCATCCAAGAAAAGAATCTAGAGATCAGGATACGATTTTAGGATCGATGAAATTTATTAGTGAATTAAAATCTTCAAACGTACCTATTCTGGTTTCTCATTGTTCGTCAGATATGATCTTGTATAAGTATGCTGGTGCACATCATTGCGCGAGTGGTAAGTTTTTTAATTTACGACGTTTTACCGAATCACGTTTTGATGAAAGTAGTGAAGGAAAGGGGCAATTAGCATATTGGTTTGAACACTCATTATTAGGATTCCTAAGAGAAATCGACTTATTAAGAATTCAGAATAGTAACTTAAATATCATTAATAACGGACTTACAAAAAATTTTTGGTCCAATAAAATATTAGACAATTTTAAATCAATTGATTCTAAACCTTGGATTAAATTTGGTTGGAGGCAGTATTTATCAACTTTCAGTTCAATTGAAAAAGCAATCGATGTAGATAAAAATTCAGTGATCAAATGGATTAGAGATGCAAAGCACAACTGGAATATTTTAAAACAAATCCCAATTTTTCTTGATGAACCAAAGAATGATGGGTCATGGTTGATCGCATGGGAAAAGGCTATAGTAAATTTTAATAACCAACTGTAATCAATTTGACAAATAAGTTTATCGAACAGATTCACCCTGATAAATCATTTATGAGCCACGATCGAACTAAAGAGTATATTTTATTATCCATGTAAGAATTCATGGCTCAGAATTAATTTAATGACGTTTTAAAGGCATCCAGAGGACTCTCCGAGATATACTTTTCCTTAAACTCGAGCCAATACTTCATCATTTCCACAGTCACAGTTTTCTTTTTCAGTTTCTTAGCATATTTGAGCTTCAACTCTTCAATATTGGTTACGATTTCTTCTTTGCTACCTTTCTGGACTTTCATCAAGTGTTTATGTAGATCCCTCTTGCTAAGAACACTTATGAACTTTGCAGCGAAGAGATCTACATCACTGAAAGAAAGAGTTGTCTGAGTTTCACTAATCCCATTCATCAAAACTTAACTCCTTCCTTTCTTAACCTTTCTTCAGCCGGTGAAGTAATATCCTGAACTAAACCCGTTGGTGAAATTGGATTGAAAACCATTGCCTCAAATCGTTTATTAATAAGATTCTTATTCAATTTATTTACTCCGCGGACAAGATTTTGCATCAATGGAACCAGATCAGAGTTACTGTGATAATAATTTGAAGTTTGCTTTGCCGGTGTTACATGCAGTGTTTCTCCGGATTCAACTCTTACCAAAGCACTGTCATTTGGGAAACCAGGTGGAACAATAAAAGAACCACCGCGGGCTGCCTTTGGAAGAGGGGCAAAAGAAAGATTTCCACCAATATTTGTTACAGAACCTCCTTTATGCATAGCGAATAAGCCAATCAAACTTGTGATAATTCCTATAGCTCCGCTTTCTGTGGATTTCTCTCCTTTTCCCACTTTATCGAGAATATCCATAATTCTTAGAGCTGCTTGCAAGGCTTGGTTCATATAGTTGATGAATTTATCCCCTGCTCTTCCAAATGCTCTTTCAAGTTCATTCCCAAATTGTGAAGCGGTATTCATCATGTCTTCACGCAGTCTTTCTTGTAGCTCGGTCCTTTTTAACACACCATCAAGAAATGCTTCTTCAATTCTTTCAACCCAATCAAGGATCTCCTTCCCATAATCACTCGAAATTGTTGGTAGAAATCCATCTTCAAAGAATTGCTCTCGTTCCTCCATTAATCTTTTTAATTGAACATTAACCCACTGCTGAGTTTCAACTTCACTTAATCCGGCTGCCTGCATTGCTAGACCCTGACGAATTAATTGTTCTGATTTCCAGTTGAAATAGTTCTCGTCGAGAAATTTTACATCTTCATAGTATTTCTCAATGATGTCGTAATATGTTAGCACAGCATCTTTATAATCATTGGCAATAATTTCAGCAACTCCATTGGGACCGCCACCCGGCATAGAGCCAGTCACTCTTTTGAAGTTTTGAGCTAAATTGATAAGTTTTTCATAAGTAGCTACTTGAATTTCAGTTGTTAATTCGATCTCCTTAAATGCATCATAATCAAGTTTCTTATTTCGAAAATCGCTTGTTGCCTTATTGTATTTTGACATAGCGACTGCAGAATTTATTTGTTGCTGATAGATAAAATCTGCTCTTTCTTTATCAGTCATACTTGAGAAATCCATTTCAATACCAGCCGCAGCATTTCTCGATCGTCCACCTTCTCGGAGTTCATTAATTCGCCTGGTAAGGTCCTGTACAAAGTAAATAGCTTTGGGTAACCATTCAGAAAGAAGCGGTCCAAATAGATTTCCAATTTCTTCTTTCATATTACTCCACGCTATACTTGCAGCTTGCAGACCTTTTGTTGCTTCAGCCTGGGCTTGAGCCTGACCACCATATTTTGAATGAATTTCATCAAGGATAATCTTTTGAGCATCAAATAACCTGTTCTGTGAGATTAATTTCTTGATCATCACTTCTTGTTGATCAGTAAATAGAACACCTGAACGTCTCAGGGCCTGCAATCCTTCAGTTGGGTTACTTAGAGCTTTTCCAAGTTGAATGGAAGATGACTTAAGATCTGTACCTAAAACGGAGGATAGATCAAGAGCCGCTTGCTGTGCGCGTTTGAATGTTTCTCCGGAGACATTTCCAAAGGTCAATAACTGTAGAGTAACATCATTAAGAATCTTATCAGCATCAATAGCGTTAATATTTTCAAGATTCCCAGCAATTCTTTTTAATTCCTCTGCGGTATATCCTGCAGCATAACCGGTTTGATTCACTGCCTGGTTTACCTTGTACAAACTCTTTGACGCTTCAATCGACTCCGCTATTGAAGATTTAAGAAATTGAAAAGCTTTTCCGACACTGAATATCCCCGCAGCATAGGATCCGATTTTTGCAAGTTGTGAACCTAATTTATTTACAAATGTCGAGCCCATTTCAACAGCTTGTCTATCAATCTTTTTATTCAGGTCCTTCATTTCCTTTTCTAACTGATCAGTTTTTGTCTTGATCAGTACATATACTTCGCCTAATTTTTCTGATGCATTATCGCCCATGACTTTTACCTCTTAGAATATTTGTTAATAATTTTTAGCTTAACAATTCCTTTGGAGCTGTTGAGAGTCTTTCTTCTAATTGAGCTCTCAGTAGATTATCAGTGCCATTCTTCGAATCCTTATCCGGGATAAATATAAAATCACTTCCATGCCATACTTCACTAACAAACAACTTTGTATTTTCTTCGATCACATTACTTGAATCAATTTTGTCAATGAATTCTTGAGCACCAGTTTTTTTGAAGTGGTTATTCCTGAAATCAAAGAGCTTTTGTTCACCATGTTTTAATTCAAACTGACTATCAAGTTGATCAAACACCGGTTGCAATTTGTTTAGTACCTGTGACGCATAATCAACTCTTCCAAGCAAGGAAGCCTCATTTAATTCATCCACCAACTGGTCATATTTCATAGGAGAATCATTTAAAAGAAATTCTTGAGCTCTTCGATTTCCATCGGAAATTTGTAATTCACCACTCATCTTGAATTGACCAAATGAATCCGAATCCTTTGTCAGGTTAGGAAATAGTGATTTTAGTTTTAGTGGTTGAAAATCATGCACATTCTTTCGAATTTCAGAAAGAAGAGATTTTGCTTCAGTGAGAAATTTATTTTTGATTTTTTCATGTTCATCTTTCATTAGCGATGCTATGTGCTCATCTGTATAATGGCCCAATTCCTTATGCGATTTTTCAAGCCTTGCAGCTCCTTGCATTTCTTTATAATATCTCTTCATCAAACTTTCTAATTTGTCCTTCAAATACTGTGACATGACTTGCTCCTTTGATTTTTTATGTAATTGGTTGATTTATTAAGTATTCAACTTCTTAAAACTTTTTTATTTCATTGTAATTACAACGGTTCATCAGACTATCCCATTGAAAAAATTCATTTGCTCCCCGACTGTATCAAAGCCATCATTATTTTTTGCATTATGAAGATCCGAATGATGTTTCCGGCACAACCACATGACCAATAGTGGCAATTTATAATTATGATGATGTGCAAAAATTTCAGTTTCATTACAGCGTGGATGCTGACAGAATTTCGGTTTTGCTAATTTCCCACTTTTCAAAGCGCGATAAACAACTTTCCTAGCCGGTTCTCTTTCCGGATAACGTTGACGATATTTTTTCACATATCTGTACCCATCAGAGCTAACTCCTCCGCGCCAATTAAAATTTTTTTCACCTTTCTGATCAATCATTTTTTTAAAACCCTAATCGCATTTTCATTTTTTGACCAATCCCAATCCTCTGACCATTGACTTCTTTTAACTCGATACCCAAATCCTCCAAAACTTTGGGAAGAGTCTGTTCAATAATATTTTCAGCGAGATCCCGGCATTCTGAATCATAATAAAGATTGATCTTCTTTGCGATTGTATATTTAATTGCTTCAAGATCGACTTGCGGAGACGAGATATCTATTTCAAACTCCTGTCCGGTTAATAATTTCTCGGAATATGCTACAAGTGAATTTATTTTTGATTCCACTAATTGAGCAACCTGGCCGGCTGTGTAAACTGCTTCCTTCTCAAACCATTGACTTATATCAATTCTCTCCCCATAAGTTTTGATAAAAACCATTTCTTGCAATCTTTGATTAAACTTTTCACTATTCCACTTCTCCTTCAAAAATTCCACATACCAACCCTGAATTGTAAGATCATCAACATTTACCATTTTTTTCAAACAGAGTTCTTTGCACTTAAGATAAACCTCGGTAAATGTCAGATCACTGCCGTAATAAAGATCCTCGTTAACAAAAACAGGTTTTTGCTTCTTAGCTTCTTTCTCAATCTTGCTGGAATGCTTTACTAAGCCCGACATTGAGCTCTTCAGCTGAAGTTGAACCTTTTGCATACTTTTTGAAAGAGGGAGCATTTTGTTTTCGCGTTCCATTTTTTTTTCTTTCCATATCTTCAATTATAAAATTGAATCCTGAATAACCATTCTCTATAGTTTTCATAATGACTTCATTGATGTCCAAAGAAGCACTAATATCTCTTAACTGTTTTAATTGTGCCCGTGCTTGTACTGGAGTAATTGATTTGCCTTGCTCAGATTTATGTTCAATCCATTGGATCCAACAGTTAAAAAATTGATCCGGTAAATTTTGAAAGAATATATTTTTATAATATTCTAATTCTTTATTCTTACTCTTATTCTGTTGCGTGACGTTATGTGACAGTAACGTTACGTTTGTTTGATTTTCTGATTGTTTTAGCTGTTTTTGTTCTCTGTATCTCGCTTGTCGAATTCTGTTTTTTTCTCTGACTTTATCTAATCCCTCAATATTTTGATGTTTTTCCCAATTAGAAATACAGATAACGTTACTATCCGTTACTTCAATCATCCCTAATTCTTTCAAAGTCTTTAGTGCAAATCTGATTATTGGTAAAGGCCTCCTAAATATCGTAGATAGCATTTCGGGTGAGTAGGGAATATTTTCAGATAAGAGTATATAACCGTTGGTGTTCGATTTACCGGCTTGAATTAACAGCTTTATCCAAACAACTAAAATTGCATCCGCTTCTGGCATAGCTTCTATTAACTGAATTTTTTCATCATCGAACATTTTCGTTTTCAATTTTATCCAGGTTACTTCGCCCATGTGGATGTTTAGCCTTTTTCTACAAAATTTTCAAGAACTTTTTCGAACTCCGTTTCATCACTGCAATTCTGTAGTTCGCTAAGTAATTCCAGAGTTGTCAATAATTCGATTTGGACGCGCTTAATTCTAATCTGAAGCTCTAAAGAAAGGGAAGGGGTTTTCAACTTATTGATTTGTTGAATTGTTGAATCTGTGCCAAAAGCCATTGCCCGGAAATCCAGATAGAGTTGATCGATAAGTTCTAATTCTTTTGCCATTATTTCTCCTTTAAAAAACTCTCCGCTTTAAAAGTGAAAAGCCTCTCTGAATTGGTGACACCGACAATCCAAAGAGGCTTAAACACTTATTTTGCTTATAGCAATTCCTGTGTATTGGTGGTGTCACGTCTCTTAATTAAAGAACTGGGAATAATTCTAAGCCAACAAAAAAGTTTTATTCTCTGTGACTAATAAAAGAAATGGCAGGAGGAATGTAATTACAAATCGGTCTTCAATATTTCTGAAAATCGATTCTCATATTGATTTTATTAATTAAATAGTGATGTAAATTTTCTATAAATTGAATCAAAATATGTGTCAAATTCTTTCCGATACAATTCTTTTTCAGAAAGTTTTTCAAATGCTCGTTTCAAAGCTGTGGTTTTATTATTCAAGGGATCCTGGTTATACTCGTCTGTCGCAATTTTGAATAATTTGTCTCTCCATTCTTTACCTTTTTGATTTCGATATGATCTTACAACTGAATGAAGTTCGTTAACAAGACCGCTATAATTTTTTGAAAGAATTGGATAAGAAATATTGAATATCCCAACAGTAATACCTTCACAAAAGCATGCTAAAGAATTTATTTCAGCATATACTGCAGCATCAATCTCAATACTATTCATTTTTACTAATAACAGATCAAGAATAATAATTGCTTTAATTACTTTTATATTTTCTTGAATCAATTTTCGGGAGTCATCGATAGAATTGTTTTTCAACATATTTGGATATCTTTTTTGTGATTCGATTATTGCATTATTAATTTTTATTTTTTTAAGGTGTTCAAGTTGTTGAACCCAACGCCTAAAGTCATTTAGTAATTTTCTATCCACTGGTGTCACCCATTGTTATTTATTCAATTTGTTATCAAACCGGTTTCTTTCGGTCTTAGTAGATAACCGGCCAGGTCAAGTTGATATTTTATTTATTTTTCTTTTGCATACTTTTTTCATTGATGTCGCTAAAATGTTCGTCTATTACGAATAGTGTGCACCACTTTAAAAAAGATTTATTTTTGTGCGATTTTCAAATCCTGCTATTTATTTAAACGACACTCCACGACTCCCCACGACAATTTTATTTAAGGATCAATGTTTGTTCCAATACTCTTAAGAAATCTTGTACCAAAGGTTTCTCCTGACATTTCTCTTAATTTTTGCCATTCCAACAAATCACTTACACGAAAACGATATCTCATATTCCCATTTTTATCTTTATACTTCAAACACTTCAACTCACCCATCAGGACCGCTTTTTCAATAAAATCACTGGACTTATGAAGTATTTTTGCTGCTCTCCACAATGAGACTTCCTCGAGACTTGATTTGATATCGAATGCAATTAATAAATTTAATTTAGCCTCAAGTTCATCTATTCTTGAGAGAATAAGTTTCTCAGCCTTTGTCAATGGAATATTAATATCTCGCATGGTTCCTCCTTCCATTGATTATTTTATTCGGCTGCTTATTTTTTTTATTCAGTCCACGCTCAAGTTGAAAATCCTTTACGATACTATCTATGGATCGAATAAAAACATATTCTTTAGTACTTGGATCGAATTGAAGTGATTTCTTAAACTCCTCATAATCCTTTCTTTCAACTCTGTACCCACCACGTTTACGTTCAATCTCTTTTAAGAAATACGCTTTAAGATTGCCTTGATCAATCTGCTTAACCAACCAATTGTAATTGCATCGGAGATCTGTAACGATCTCTGATAATAGAAGCGTCCCCTGCAATTCATGAACTTCCAAAACTTTCTTGAATTCATTCCGGAGTAATTCTATATGATCCCAAAGATCACTCATAGTAATTAATGATGGCTTTTTCATTTTAACTAAGATCTCCTTGTAATTCAAAATCAATTTTAGACCATAATTTCAGTTTTATTTCCTCAAGGTTTGTGATAGCATTATTTGTTATTTCCAGTAAGGGTAATAAATTATCTGTATTATCCCAGTTAGCATCACTATTCATTGCCATGATACCAGAATTCAATAAATTACAGATCGACTGGAGGTCTGACTGGATTCGGGTTATTGCGAAATCATTTTTTGTAAATACCTTTATACTCTGTATCTCGAGCGAATCATTCCCGAGTTTTGTGATTATATCTTGAATAGATGTGAAGCGGTCAGACGTACCATTCTTATTTTCTAAATGATAAATTACTGATTTCATAACATCTCCTTAGTTATTTGGTTAAATAAAAAACCCCTGAGATTGACCAGGCTAACTAAGTTAGGCCTTCCGGTCCTTGCGGATACCGGAATCTCAGGGGAATTATTTTTCTAACTTTATGTTTCATTTAAAATAAAAAATCCTTTCTATCGGGAAGGACACCGCTTAGTTATTTGGTCAAGCGAAATCTAACTTTCAGAATCGTTAATGTCAATAAAATATGTAATTGTTAGATATTTTAAGATACACTGATATTCACAAATAATTAAGCACAGTTAAGAGGTGCAAATTGACATTGTTGAATTCTTCTTGTTTTTTTTAAGTTGAAATTTTATTTTGCTTCAGCATTATGAAGGGTTACTTAATGCCGGACACAGTCTCCACTAGTCTACTTAAAGATGAAGTATTTTATAACTACTCTCTTTGCCTGCTAACCTCTAAAAGTAAAATCCCGATTTATAAAATATACACCGGATTCGAAGCATCAAGATACAAGATCTATTCTGGCGGATTAATTATTAGCAGTCTGTCTTTTCTGTTTTTAGGTTTTAAAGGTGCCAATCATCTATAGATCTTTACAGAGATACAGAAAAATTATTTGGATTATCATAAAAATATTTTTGAATTTTTACAGACAAAAAAAGTAATTCTATGGAATTATTTAATACTCCGATCGGTTCATCGTCGCTTAATATTTTGACTGTTTTGTATTTCTTAATAGCATCAATAGCAACTTTTGATATGAGAATAAACCAAGCGATAAAACAAGGCTCTAATCTATTCCCGTTACCTAAATGGATTGGGATATTTTATTGGTTAGTGTGGGGATTCTGGCTCTGGATATTTTTTCTTAATTGGGTGTACGCAATAATATTATTCGCCCTAAAATTTGTATTGAAATTTTTACCAGTTTTAGAGACAGTTGGATATATTATTATGACTCCATTTAATCCAAATAAGAAATAATTTTTTGTTGTTCTTTAAATAAAATGAGGGAATATGGATAGCACTTATGTTTTTCTCAATTCACTGCAAGAAAGTAATAAGATTTCTGATTATCTCTCATTGCTAATAGCACTTCTTGCAGTTTTTTTTGGTCCAATTATTAGCTACTACACAGCCAAACATACTATAAAACATCAACTCTCTAGTTTGGACAAACAGCTTACTACACAACTTAACATTGCTGAAAGAGCACTAAAATCCCAGGTGCTTTCAGGAAACAGGCAAGATTGGATTAATACCCTTCGTGATGCACTATCTGAATTCTTGTCAATTCTTTTTATGATTTCACAAGCGAAGTTGTCAAAAGAAAATGATTTGGAAAAGTCAGAGACTTTATTACTTCTACGATTCAAAATATCTCTACTATTGAATCCTCAGGAGGATGATCATAGACAACTCGACACATTCCTTGATCAAGGGATTAAATATTTATCTGCTATATCCAAAAAAGAAGAACCGAATCGTCAATTCAGTGAAATTAAATCAGACATAATAACCTTATCTCAAACAATTCTTAAAAGAGAATGGGAGAGGGTAAAAAAGGTAGAATAAAATATTTTATCGTTATAATTATTTTATGAGGGAAATATGGACAACAACTTAATTGTTGGAGGATTAGTAGTAATTTTAATCGTCTTTGCAGTTTTCATAATGTCTAAGCATGATAAAAAGAAATATGAATTTAAAGAGCAAAAACGACCTGAGCTTGAGAAAGATGTCAATAAAAGAGAAATTGAACATTCAAGTGGTTTAGCAACCTTTTTGCAAGTGGTTGGGATTCTTACATTTCTTGGTGGATTATTACTCTTTGGGCTACTAATGTTTGATGCCGGTGTTACTGCAATAATATCATCACTTTTGTTATTTGCTGTAGCAGAAATAGTTTATCATGTTCAATTACAGAGTAAGATATTACTCAAAATCTTGAATAAGGATGTTGAGTAAATGTAATTAAGTGATCAGTCTGCTTAATAGTTCTTTTTCCTTTGGATCCTTTTGAATTTCGTCAAGCTCTTGGATTCTTTTTAACAATTTGTACTTACTCAATTTAGTAGCAAGCGATATCTCTGCTAGAGATTTATTTGTTGAATATCCCTGTTTTATTAATTCATCAAACTTACTTTTAATCATATAATTTACTATGTACCTGGGTGCGGTAAATTCCTTTTCTAAAAAAACTAATAACAGATCCTTAATGAATGGTGTACAAAGCATTTTATCCCCTCAATCGATTTCTTAGACCATTGTTAATTATTGTACTTACAATACTTACAGCTTAGTGCATACTCAAACATCCTCTAACTATCCAATAAATTCACAGAATTCCTTAGATCATCTGTTCTCAAGTGTGCATAGATCTGTGTTGTTTTAATATCAGCATGACCTAATAATTTTGACACGATGTAAATTGATACTCCCTTCTGGACCAGCCGACTCGCGAATGTGTGCCTTAATGAGTGGAAATTCAGCTTGATATTTATACCGGCTTTTTTTACTTGTCTCTTCATTAACCAGGAAAAAGTATTTTCGTTTAGGATTTTACTTCGATATGTAAAAACCAAATTCCCAGAGGTAGTCTCTTTTCTTCTCAGTGCAATTTCAAGAGCTGTATGATTTAGGGGAATTGTCCGGATCTTCTTTGACTTTGTAATGAAGGTTCTATTTGAAAGGATTAATAATTTATTCTCAAAATCAATCTGGTGCCACTCAAGATTCATTATTTCACCAAGTCTTAATCCGGTGTTCAAATCGAATATAATCAGGTCTCTTAGATCATTGTCCTCTACCGCAGCGATCAATTTCTCAATATCTTGATCAGAATAAAATAAAGGCAGCCGTTCCGGGATCTTAATCCGTTTGATTTTCCTGAAAGGATTAGATTCCAGGTATTCATCCCGGACAGCTTTACTAAATGCACTGGAAAGGTTTATAAAATCTCTCCTGGCCGCGAATAATGAGGAACTATGAATTCGATATCTTAAATAGTCTTCAATCCTCGAGCTTGTAAGATCTGTCAATGGTATATTTCCAAAATAATTCATTAAGAATTTGAATGAAGTTTTAAAACACTTATTTGTTTTGGGAGTGTGAATTGATTCAGAATAGATCAAATATTTCCATCTGAATTCAAATAAAGTAATCGGAATGGTTTTTTGTAGTTGCCGGTCTAATAAACTATGTTCAAAAATTCTCAAATGCTTTTCAGCAATCGGTTTGTATTTAGTCCGCGTGGATTTCATACATCTCTTGCCGGATGAATCCTGATAAATGATGTACCAAATACCATTAGGTCTCTTTGAAAGAAACATATTTTATTCTCCTTCAAAGTTCTTTTTTAATTATGCTAAAGGATTTAGTCTGTAGAAAATTCTCAAGAATTGCTTAATAGATGGGTTTACTCATTTTTCGAGACCGCCGCATTCAACCACTCTGCCACCTTTCCTATTCATTAATGATGATCAATAAGGCGACGAAAAATAATAAAATTAATTGATTAGTTTCCCCATTTTTCCTCACTTCAACTTAAATTTTTTTGTCTCATTTCTAATTAATATATTTGCCATCAGATTTCTCAAGGAGAGGTGCAGGAGTGGTTGATCTGGCTTCCCTGGAAAGGAAGTGTACCTGCAAGGGTACCGAGGGTTCGAATCCCTCTCTCTCCTCTTGATTATTATATTTTCTGCTAACTCAGTTTTCGGAGGACAATTTGCAACTAAGTGAATGGTTTTACCCGACTGAGAATAGAAATATCCTCCTCAATTATTCCAATCATTTCAATATATCATATACACTTTATATAATTTTCTTTTATTTCTTTTTTACATCATTATCTTTCAGCCAATCCGACAAGGAAAACTGGGTCCCTGTAGCGACTCAGAATCAAAACAAGATTTATATTAACACAACCGGACTCAGCAAATATAAGGGTGAGGATATATATGTCTGGGTTTTGGAGGAGAACGAACCGCCAATAACAATGGAGGGAATAGATCTTAAGATCTATAAAACAAAGACTTATTTCTTACTTAACAAAGTTTTAAAGCGATACAGTATTCATCAGATAATTTTTTATGACAATAAAAAAAATGTTATTAAAAGTTACAATTACCAGATAAATTCTGATAACCAGGATTACAAGTACAGTTCGCCTATTCTTGAAGGTTCGAATGTATTTCAAGTACTTCTAAAATGTGTGGAAATAATAAAAAGTACTAAGTAAATTCTAATAGATATTTGATTTAATAAAAGCTGTCCCGCCGATAAGGTTCATCTGTCTAATTATCTCCCCTCTTCTTGCAATAACATATCTGCTTGGTCTGGAAGGATTTCTTTTCTTAGGATTTGGTAATACAGCAGCAATTGTAGCAGCTTCGGATTGTGATATTTTAATCGGGTCTTTTTTATAGAATTTTCTTGATGCGGCTTTAATCCCATATATTCCCTGCCCCAACTCGGCAATATTCAAATATGTTTCAATAATTCGTTTTTTACTCCATAGTAATTCTATAAGTAAAGTATAATAAGCTTCGAATCCTTTACGGATCAGGTTTCTTTCGGAGACTAAGAAAAGGTTCTTGGCTACCTGCATCGTAATTGTACTGGCTCCCCGTTTCCTCTTGCGGTAGGTGTTCTCTTTCAGAGCTTTTTCGATCTGCTGAAAGTCGAATCCGAAGTGGTCAAAAAATTTCTGGTCCTCAGAAGCTATAACCGCAAGCGGTGCATAGACCGATATTTTACTTATTCCGGTAGGACTGTACTGAATATCATCATCAATTAATGTGAGAAAAGGATTTTCTATATTTAAGTACATGAAAGCAGTGCTGGCCGGATCAATAAACCTGAAGAAGAGAATCAGAAAAATATTAAACAGGACAAATATTAAAAGTACCATTAGCCCCGATTTTATCCATCTGAAAATCCTATTAATCAAACTTCCTGTTTTCATATTATTTCTGAATTATCCGATATAAAAATAATTCTTTCTTTCGTTTAAAATACTTCTGCATTTAATTTTTCGAAAAATAAACTTATTTACCAAAATGAATGTTGTAATATCAGTTGAAATTAGATAATTTTCGGACAATTAATCACATTAATTAAGAGGTTAAAAATGATATCAGAAAAAATGCAAAAAGCATTAAATGACCAAATAAACGCAGAGATCTTCTCTTCCTATCTCTATCTTTCAATGTCTGCTTATTTCGAAGCGGAAAATTGGGGCGGTTTTGCTGCTTGGATGAAAAAACAATCAGCCGAAGAATATGAACATGCCATGAAATTCTTTCACTTTATAACAGAAGTCGGCAAGAGAGTTACTCTCGAATCTCTGGAGAAGCCGAAAACTGAATGGAAATCTCCTCTCGAGGCTTTTGATGAAGCAGCTAAACATGAAGTTTATATTACAAACAGAATAAATGATCTAGTCAATCTTGCTCAATCAGAAAAAGATCATGCGACCAATAATTTCCTGCAATGGTTTGTTGATGAACAGGTTGAGGAAGTTGCATCAGTAGAACAGATTGTTCATAAATTCAAACTTATCGGCGATAATAAAGCCGCGCTTTATATGCTCGATAAAGAACTCGGGAGCCGTGGATAAATCCCGCCTTATTTTTAAAAAAGCGGCATTTGGCCGCTTTTTTTATGTTTTTTCGACAAAAATTTTTCGTTTTAATATTTTTTTTATACATTTGGTACTTGAAAATTCGAAAAAAGAGGAAATAATGGCTCGTAAATGTCAGGTTACTGGTATCGGTCCGGTTAGTGGTCACAGTATCTCTCATGCTCACAATAAAAGTAAAAGAAGATTTTTACCTAATCTTCAGAAAAAGAGAATCTGGGTAAAAGAATTGAATAAATTTGTGACTGTTAAAGTATCGGCCAGCGCATTAAGAACAATCTCTAAGAACGGGACTTCACAGATTGCTAAACTGGTCAAAGAGAAAAAAATTAAAGCAAGATAGCTTTTTAAGAACCCCCTTTAAGGGGGTTTTTTGTTATTAGTAATTGATTTTAATAATCCCCTCCGCTAATTTGTTCCTCAATTCAAATAAAACTCAAGAGTAAAATGTGAAAAATCTATTCTTGGCATCATTCTTTTTCTATTTCGTAGCAGCATTAACCGGAAGCAGGATTTCTGCACAAAGCCAATCTGTTGATTATTCAAAACTGGCTGATTCAATAATCAGCAGTTCACTTCTTGAACAAAAAGGTTATGAATGGTTGAAAGAACTTTGTGAAATCGGACCCCGCCTCAGCGGTTCAGAAAATTCGATCAAAGCGATCCATTGGGCTAAAAAGAAAATGGAGGAATCGGGTTTTGATTCAGTATGGCTCCAACCGGTAAAAGTCCCTAAGTGGTTAAGAAATGACATTGAAACTGCAATAATCTCCTTTTCAAAAAAATATCAGGGAAGAAGACTGAACATTGTTTCGCTTGGGGGTAGCATAGGAACTCCGGAATCCGGGATTACGGCCGAAGTGATTGAAGTAAAAAATTTTCAGGAACTGAAGGATGCGGGAGACAAAGTAAGAGGTAAAATTGTTTTCTTCAATCGCCCTTTCGATAACAGTCTGGTTAATACATTTGAAGGATACGGAAAAGCAGTTGATCAGCGAACGCGGGGAGCAATTGAAGCAGCCAGATTCGGTGCGGTGGCTTCTGTAATCCGTTCTGTCACATCAGCTAAAGATAACGTTCCTCATACAGGAGTAGTTTCTTACGACTCTGCAATTGAAAGAATTCCGCATTCAGCTCTTGGAGTAATTGATGCCGATTTTTTAAGCAAGGCAATTAAAGAAGAACCCAACCTAAAAATCACAATTAAAATGAATTGCGAGAATTTCCCCGATGCTGATTCGTACAATCTGATCGGTGAAATACGAGGAATTGAATACCCTAATGAAATTATAGTAGTTGGTGGACATTTCGACAGCTGGGATAAAGGTTGTGGCGCACATGACGACGGTGCCCCGTGTCTTCAGACAATGGAAATTCCGGATCTTTTTTTGAGGCTTGGGATCAAACCTAAGAGGACTATCCGGACAGTATTATTTATCAACGAAGAGAACGGTTTGAGAGGAGCAATTGAATACGGCAAATACTCAGATACAGCTAAGGTTAAACATATTGCAGCCATTGAATCCGACAGGGGTGTTTTTACACCCAGAGGATTTTATGTAACGACAGATTCTGCCACAGTAAAAAAACTACAAAACTGGCTGCCGGTTCTAAATAAAGCGCATATTGACTGGATTAAACCGGGAGGAAGCGGTGCGGATATTTCTCAGATCAGAAATGCCCGGGCTCTTTTCGGTTATGTGCCGGACGACCAGCGCTATATGGATCTTCATCATTCTGCCAATGATACATTCGAAACAGTTCATCCGAGAGAAATGCAGCTTGGAACGGCTGCAATGGCAATTTTAACTTTGTTTATAAGCGAAGAAGGGCTCTAAAAAAAAGCCCGATCAATTTGATCGGGCTTTTGATTTTTGATTCAGTCTATTAGCTATCTTCTTCGTTCTGTATTGCTTCTATCCGGCCTTCTTTCTTCCGATTTTCTTTCCCTGCTTTCTGTTCTCTTCGCAGGATTTTCAATAGTCCTATTAACGCTTTCATTCCTGCTGCTTCTCGATTCCACTTCTCTTTTAACTTCTCTTTGAGGTGCAACCTCTTTACTACGGGAACTCTCATTCCTGAAAATGTTTTCCCTGTTTATCTCTTTTCTCTCTTCACTTCTCCTTACATCCTCCTTACTTACTTCGGGAACAGTTTTTCTAACCGGAGAATCTTTAACGATCTCTCTATCACTGGTTCTCCCGTTTTGAATTCTATTATCCCCGTAAACATCTTTTCTTTCACCGGTTCGTTCGTTTATTATTTTAGTATCCTTTGAGTCTCTATCGCTTCCTGCGGAGTTTTCATTTTCTATAGAGAGTCTCCTTTCGCTCCTTTTAATCTCTATTTTGGAAATATCTCTGTTCTTTTCAACTTCACGTTCATCAGGTCTGTAAGAATAGATTCTTTCACCGCCGGATTTTCTTGAACGGTCGTACTTTTCAAAATCATTCAGATTATAAACATCTCTTTCACCAATCCTGTAACCTCCCCTTCTTTCAACAAAATCCCTGTCGATACCTCCATTGATTACCCTGTCCCGATCGGAATAATAATTATTTCTGTATTTGGTTCTTGAGAAGATCTTATAATTTCTGCTTTGATCCAGGATATAGTAATGTAACCTGTGGCTATTGAAACGGCTGAATGTCACAAAATTCCAGTAAGAATGGTGCGAATTCCATCGGATTGAGAAATGAATACCTATTCCCATTCTGAACTGTGCATATGGTGGAAGCGGAGCCCAGCCGATATAATCGTCGTCATATCTCCACTCTACCCATGAAGGACCCCATACATTATCAGGAATCCAGATCCAGCCGTAATATTCGTCATAGAACCATCTGCCGTAATGATATGTTGCCCATCCGAATGGCTCGTATGAATCCCAATACCAGCCGTATTTTGTCCAGCTCCACCTTCCGATTGAATACGGGCGCCAGTAAGAATGTACCGAATTCGGGCGCCAACCGATAATTCCTGCGTCAAATTCGATCCATTCACCGTAAGGGCTTAATGAGGAGTAGAACATACCGATTGATATAGAGTTATATCTTGGTTTTGCTTCATTCTCTGTGAAAGCAACCAGAAGAATTATGACTATTAATGACATTAGCTTTTTCATGACCCACCTCTTTATCAAGTTCGATAATAAAAAGTCAATTTGTATGCCATTGAAAAACCAGTATAATATGAGGTTTTACAACATTTTCGCTTCTTGTTGTTCATTCCAGACTACACTTGCTTATAAAATAAAGTACACTCCGTATGAATCCTTTAATGTTCAGAATTATCTAATCATCACAATTTACCGGGAGATGTTGTGATAGAAAAAAAATTATTAAATAGAATAGAACAGTCGGGGATTTCTTACAAGAATTTTATGGAATTAACCCAGAATAAAATTGATGACAAGACTTTTAGGAATAACGAAAAATATGATGTCACAAAATTAAATCTTCAGCGTAGTAACAGGATCTACCGGACCTATAACGTAAACGAGGAGCTAAAAAACTCAATATTAAAAATCGATACACCCCATATCTGGATGGTAATAACAGAAGACTGGTGCGGTGATTCGGCCCAGAACCTGCCATATATTTCAAAAATTGCTGAGATGAATCCTCTTATAGAACTGAAAATAATTTTGCGCGACAGCAATTTGGATATTATGGATCTGTATCTCACCGACGGCAATTCCAGGAGTATTCCTAAACTTGTTGCATTTGATAAGGATGGTGATGAAATTTTTCAATGGGGTCCAAGACCTAAAAGCGCTCAGAAGAAAGTTGAAGATGGAAAAAGGAGCGGTTTAACCAAGGACGAATATCTTGCCAATCTGCATTCATGGTATGCTGAAAATAAAGGGAAAGATCTTGAAGGTGAATTTCTGGAATTACTTACAAAAATTAATTTTCCTCTTCATAGTTAAATAAATATTTTACAACTATTTTAGATTCGATTTCAACACCACCGGAGCGGGCCGGTAAAAACTTTGATCTCAGGATTGCGATTTCAAGAGCGTCGTCGCATCCATAGCCGATTCCTTTAAGTGTTTTCGTGTCCCGTACAATTCCGAATTTGTCCACTATAGCTTCAACTTCAATTTCGCCTTTGAGTTTAAGCCTCTTAGCAACAGAAGGAGCTTCAAATTTCTCAGATATCGATTTTAGTCCGTCAACCGGACGGGCACATTCATCCAAATCACATGTAATAGAAATCTTATTTACCTTGTTACCAACCTCAACAGGAATTTTCCCCTGTTTACTTCCGGCATTCAAATTGGGATCCTGCTTAATACCGTTATATTGAATTAGTGACCGGTCAAAAATCTTAAACTCAATTTCAAGTGTAACTTTTGAAGGGACCGTAATTCCTGCATTCTGCCCGGGTATGAATGGAGTTTTAAGAACCGCATCATTCGCTGCTTCTTCGCAACCCAGTCCTAATCCAATCACAATTTCCGTGGAAACAGCCTCTCCTTTTTCATTAATTGAAGCAACAAGTGTAACCGTTCCTTCCAATCCGTATAGAAGAGCATGCTCAGGATATACAAGATTTTCCTGAATCGATTTCATACCTCCAATAGGGACCGGACATATTTCCACGTCGCAAATAACTGTCTGCTTTCTCTTCTCAAGTAGCTGCTGCTGCCTGTTCCCTGCCTGATATGCTTCCACAGGTGCATTAAAAGTTGGGTCATATTCAAATGAGGTTCTGCTCACCAGAATTCCCTTTTCATAGATCTTCAATTCCTTCAGAGCTCCATTTGAATAATAAATTCTATTACTTCCCTCTTTAATACCATCTTTAAGAGTATATTCTTCTTTTAATAAACCGCTTTCATAGAATTCTCTAACCGGGCCGTGTAAAATTCCTTTACTGAAATTCTTTTCAGTTTTCAGGTTTCCATTCACATGAAAGTATAAAGCCTGACCATCCAGAATGTCGTTTACATACGAAACCTCCGACCTTGGAATTCCATCCGGATAGTAACTTTTAAAAATCCCTGTCTGCCCGTAACTAACTGCCCGAAGAAAAAATATTATAGATAATGAAAGAATTAAATTTTTATGCACAATTAACCCTAATCTACAATAACAATTTATTGATTTTTTCTCAATCAGATATCGTCTGTTTTAAAATAGTTGCATATCTCATTTTCAGATTTTAAGTTAAGATTGAAATTAGACAACAAAGTAGAATTTAGGAGGCCGGATGAATTATAAATTCTTTATGTCAGTTTTTATTACGGTATTCCTCATTTTAAATTCGTCTTCGAACAGTCAGACAAAACTGGGGACTTTTACTTACGACGATTTTAAAAAGCCTGAATATTGCGGCAGTTCCTGTCATTCGGATTTTTATCAGCAATGGAAACAATCGATGATGGCGCAGGCATATACACACGAATGGGATGAAATAGAATATTTTAAGCTTGCTGTTCCACATGCCGAGAAGGACGAAAAAGTTGCCGAGGTTAAAGCCGGATGTAACGGTTGCCATTCACCGATCGCATATGTGGTAGGTGATGTGCCGCCCCCGCTTCCAAGTATGAATTCGAGAGCGAACGAGTCAGTTTCATGCGAAGTATGCCACAGTATTACTGGATATGCTGGAGATACTCCATATAATTTCAATTACATAATGAATCCTGGAAAAACAAAATACTCTTCGAGAAAGGGCGAAATAACCTCCCCGGCTCATGAAATAGAAATTAATCCGATTATGAGAACCGGAGATTTCTGCGGAATCTGCCACAACGAGAAAAGCTCATACGATATTTGGGTTAAATCGACTCATCTTGAATGGAAAGAAGGTCCCTATTTTAAAGAAGGAGTCCATTGCCAGGATTGCCATATGCCGAAAGCTGAGTTTAAAACAGCCGCAATGGGAATTAAATATCCGGATGCACGTTTACATCTGTTTCATGGTGCGCACGACAAAGGTAAATTAAGCGGTGTGATTGAATTGAGAATTTATCCAGATATTGAAGAAGCCGAACCGGGAGAAACCGTTAAGTTCACGGTTGCACTTTTCAATCAGAAGACGGGGCACAAATTTCCTACCGGTTCAGTTGAGGATCGGATCGTCTGGCTTCATGTTGAAGCGAGTGATGAAAAAGGAAATTCTTATCATATACCCGTTGATAAAAAGGGATTTGAAGGAGAGGAATATACTATCGCCTCAAGTACACTGGCTTATCAGGATATGGGCATTGCATTAAACGATCCGGATTTTAAAGGAGTGGAAAGAGATGCTGTCCCTGCCGGGGATCGTATCTTCAGAATGCCTTATTTCGATCCGCAGGGAAGAATGACAATTCAGCAATGGAATACTGCATCGCTCGGTACTGACTATCGAATCGGTCCGAGAGAAACAAAGACAGAAACATTTACCTTCAGTATTCCTTATGATGTGCCGGAGGGAAAATTGAAAGTCAGAGCTGTTTTAAACTATCAATTACTAGTAAAATCCGTTGCTGATTTCCTTAATGTACCTGAAAGTGAATCCGAAATAGTGAAAATAAATGAACAATCAACAGCTATTAAAATTCTTCCATAGGTGAACTAATGAAAAAAGTAATTTACCTGCTACTAATATCAGTTATATATCTAACGTTCGTTCAAAATTTGAGCGCAATTCCGGCATTCGGAAGGAAATACAATTTAAGTTGTCAGACCTGCCATTCCCCTTTCCCGAAATTAAAAGCGTACGGGGAGGATTTTGCGGGAGATGGATTTGTAATAGCCGACAAGGACGCTCCGCGTTATTTTCTAAGAACGGGTGATGATGAATTATCGTTACTCAGAGAAATTCCGCTTGCGATCAGGATGGAAGGATACGTTACATACAACAATAAGAATACTGATCAAAGCGACATATCTACACCTTATGTTTTCAAATTACTTTCAGGCGGATCAATTGCCCCGGATGTAGCATACTATTTTTATTTTTTCTTCAGTGAGAGAGGTGAAGTTGCCGGAATTGAAGATGCTTTTATAATGTTCAACGATCTTTTCGGTACCGATCTCGATTTGTACGTAGGACAGTTCCAGGTTTCCGACCCTTTATTCAAAAGAGAATTGCGTTTGACATTTGAAGATTATCAGATTTATAAAGCCGCTTCGGGATATTCCAATTCCGATTTAACATATGACCGGGGAATAATGCTTACATATGGCCTCCCAACAGGAATCGATTTTACACTCGAGATACTTAACGGAACCGGAATCGGTCATGCTAACGTCTTCAGGAACTTTGATAACGATAAATATAAGAACCTTATGGTAAGAGTTTCGCAGGATGTAGTTGAGGGATTCAGAATCGGCGGTTTCGGATACTTCGGAAAAGAAAAATTATCGGACGAGCTTAATAACAATTTTGAGAATGCCATGCGTATCTACGGACCGGATTTTACATTCAGTCTAAAAGACCGGCTTGAGCTTAACTTCCAATATGTAGCTCGCGTTGACGATAAGCCGACGGCTTTCAATACAAATATTAAATCGAACGGAGGATTTGCAGAACTGATCTATACTCCTGAAGGCGATGAAAGCAAATGGTACGGCGTGGCTCTATACAACTGGATTAAATCCGATTACAAACCTTTAGAGTATCAGTCAGGCACTTTAAGTCTTGGATATATGATGAGAAGAAACATCCGATTGATTGGTGAATTAACATATAATTTCGACAAGAAATTTGCACAGTTCTCTACTGGTGTAATTGCTGCGTTTTAGTAAAAATTTATTGAAAGGAACAATTATTTATTGAATACAATACTAATAGTTGTTCCTTTCCCTTTTTCGCTTTCAATTTCCAATTCCATTTTATTTATTTCGCAATACTTCTTTACAAGTGCTAAACCGAGTCCGTTTCCATCATATTCTCTTGTATATCCTCTATCCTCCTGAGTAAACGCTTCGAATATATTCGGCAGATATTCTTTTGAAATTCCAATTCCTGTATCCTTAATAATAACATTAAGTAGATCTTTCTCATTTTTCCGGATAATTACGTCAACACTACCCGACTTCGTGTACTTAATTGCATTGTCTATCAAATTAGCCATTGCCTGACTTACACTGTATTCATCAAGGTTTACTACTGCACTTTTCAATTCCGAAGTAAAATTCAATTGAAGACCTTTTAGCTCGGCGGTTTTCTTATATTCATTTAAAATTGGAGTAATAATATCTTCATAAAGATCAAAGATTTTGATTTTTGGCTCATAAGAACCGGTATGAAGTTCGGACATATTCAGAATCATATCAATCGTTCTGATAATTCTCCTACCCGCACTATCAAGACTAGTTATATAATCTTTAATGGTACTGTTTGTATCCGGACCGAATTCCTCCTTAATAAGGTTCGAAAAATTAAGTATCACATTTAACGGAGAACGGATTTCATGGGACATTTGAGCAAGGAATTCGGATTTAAGCTGATTAGCTTTCTCAGCATTCTCCTTTGCATTTAAAAGTTCGAGACGGCTCTCTTCTCTCTCAATGGCTCCACCAATACTGGCCGAAGCAGCAACGAGAATCGATTCCTCGCTTGAAGTCCATAGCTCTTCACTATGTACATTGTCAAATCCTATAAATCCCCAGAAGCTGTCCTTAATAAAAATCGGGAAAATGATTATGGCTTTTATCCCCTGCGCTTCAAGGAGTTCCCTTTCCGCCTCATCCAGGTTTTTTACGAGATAACTGAAGATTTCATTTCTAACCAGTTTATTATAAAGGGAAGGGGCAAATTCTTTATAGCTAAGATTTATTAATCTATCATTCTCTTTCTGCGATAGTATTCCGGGCTTGGTCCATTCGTATTTCTGTGACATCAGCAGCTCACCGGATTTTTCCGAAATACTATTCTCGAAAATATAAGCTCTGTCCACACCGGAAGCGCTTCCAAGAGTTTGCAGTGCCTGCACAATTGCAAACTCAAAATCCGATTCGGTCAGTAATATCCTTACCGATTCCGAGACCCCGTTGAGCAGGTTCTGATAACGGAGAAGTTTTTCGAGCTGCAATTTCTTTTCTGTTATATCCTCTTTAACGGAAACAAAGTTTGTTATTTCGCCTTTTGAATTTTTAATCGGAGAAATCGATGCGGCCTCCCAGAAAAGCTCACCATTCTTCTTCCGGTTCAGGAATTCCCCATTCCACTCACGACCCGAACTAATTGTTGTCCAGAGATTTTTATAAAGATCCGGTTCATGATATCCCGATTTTAATATGTTAGTTTTATTACCAATTACTTCCTCGCGGGTGTAGCCGGTAACTTTGCAGAATTTTGAATTGACATACTCAATAATTCCCAGCGGATCAGTTATAATGACGGAAGCAGGGCTTCCGTCGAGGGCCAATAATAATTTCTGAATCTGGCTCATAGCCGTTTTTCTCTCGGTAATATCCCGCAAGGTGCCTTCAACTCCAATTACATTTCCATAATCATCCTTCAATAAATGTGTATTTACCGACGTATGTATTACACCGCCCCACTTGGTTCTAAGAGTAATTTCAAAATCAGTTACTTCCCCTTTTTCATTAAGAATTTTCAAGAGATTTGCTCTTTCAACCGGATCGCTGTAAAAATCGGTTACGGGTTTACCATGTATCTCCTCCGGTTTAAAACCGGAATATCTGCCGATAGAAGGGCTTATCTCGGTTACAATTCCTTTATTATCGGCACGGTAAAAGATATCCTGGACATTTTCGAAAATCGTACGGTATTTTTTTTCACTGATACGAAGATCATTCTCAATTGAGTTCCTTGCAATTGCGTTTCCGATAGTATTACCGGTTATTGAAAGGGCTGTAATTTCAGATTCGCTCCACTGCCTTTCATTCTCACAATCATCGAAACCGATAAATCCCCACAGGGAGTTCTTTACAAAAATGGGAACTAGGAGCAGGGAGATAATCTGCTGCGGTTCCATTAACTTTCTTATACTCTCCGGAAGGTCTTTCACAAGACTTTTAATCACTTTCCCCTTACTGAATAGATCATACCAGCCTGGAAAAACTTCATTAAGATCCATATCCTGAAGTTCAGGATTACCCAATTCAACCGATACATTTCCATTAGTCCATTCGTAACGCTGGCTCATTAGAATTTTATTTGTAACCGGCTGTAAGTGTTTTTCGAAAATATAAACCCGGGATACCCTCGAAGCTTCGCCAATAATCCCTAGAGAATTGTTAATTGAAAGATTAAGATTGGAGGTAGAGATTAGAATTTCAGCAATCTTTGCGGAGGCTTCCAGAAGAGCATCTTTGTTTTTCAGCTGCTCAATTGTTCTTTTACGTTCGGTAATATCACGGTAGATTCCCTGATATGCAGGAGTCCCCTTCCAATTAACGACGGAAACACTCACGTCCAGATCCAGTTCCCTGCCATCTTTCGTAACGGCCTTCATTTCATATCTAGACGACCTGGGTCCATTCTCAATGCTGGATCTGAATTTTTCCTCAATCATTTTACGGCTTTCAGGAGAAACGATTTTCATAATATTCCAATCCTTGCTCATCACCTCACCGAAAGAATAACCGAACATTTTTAGCCACGCGGAATTAACAAGAAGAAGTTTTTTACTCTGCAGAACATAAATAGCATCCTGAGAAGATTCGATCAATGATTTGTAAGAAGCTTCACTTTCCAAAAGAGAAATTTCCGACTTCCGTTTTTCAGTAATATCCTGTGCTATTGCTATTACTACTTTTTTCCCGAAATAGGTACCATTATATAGTCTTACATTTTTCAAAAATATTTCGCCGTTCTTTTTCTTTCCCCAGAATTCAAACTCCTGATTAACACCTTCAAAAGCTTGCTTAACATTATTAGCTATTTTTTTAAGATCATTCTTTTCCGGTGCTGAAAGAAATTCGGGTGTTTTACCGATAAAATAACTTCTGGGGTAGCCATAAATCTTTACTGCACCTTCATTAACGTCGAGAAATCTTCCTTTTTCATCCTGTATATAAATTGCTTCTTCAACACTGTTAAACAATCCGCGATAGCTTTCCTCGCTTTTTTTAAGTTTTTCAGCAGAGAGTTTAGCAATTGTAATATCTTCAATGGAACCCTCGTAATACTGTATCCTTCCTTTATTATCCTTAATTGCCCTGGCATTCTCCCGGAAATAAATAAGCGAGCCATCTTTCTTTTTCATAACCGATTCAAAACCAAAGACCTCACCCTTTGCAGACATAATCTTTTTGAATTCCGAGCGGGGATAAAGAGGATTTATAAGATCGGTTTTAATATTTATCTTTTTCAATTCCTCCATGGAATTATAACCCATCATTTTAATAAATGCCGGATTTGCCAGGATAATTTCTCCGGACGGTGTAGTTCTGTACAATCCGGTTGGTACATTCTGATAGAGGACACGAAATTGAGACTCACTCATTAAAAGCTCAAGCTCAACTTTTTTCCGTAACTCTTCCTGATTTATCAAATTATATGCGAAAGAAATATCATTGGCCATGTCATTCATTATTATCCGGACCTGAGAATCGAAATAATTTGCTTCGCTGATTAATATTACAAGAACAAGTTTTTCTCCGGTGAGTGATTTGATCGGAAGAGAGATAACCGACTTAATATTTTTACTTAGTATTTTTGATTTTAAAAAGGGATCGTTTTCAATCTGCTTCTGATTATTATAGAAATGGATTTTACCGTTAAGAAGAGTTTTCCTCAACAGGTTTGGAGTACCGGGTAATTTAATTGATGAGGTTTTCGATTGATGCTTAAAACTATTTCCGGAGCTACTTGAAGCAATTAATGTTAAGTCTTTTTTCTCAGGCTGATATTTATACAAACAAACTTTTTCGAATCCGGCGAAATCTGCTATCAGATTACAAACTTCTTTAAATAGTCTTGGGATCTTCTTCTCTCTGATTATCAGCTGATTTACCTGGCTTAACGCGGAATAGAGACTTTTTTTTTTTTGGGCATTCTGTTCTTCAATTTTAATTCCCGTTATATCAGTAAGCAGAGTAACGAACTTTCCCTTTTCCGGCGAGAAAGCATAAACCTTGTAGAATCTTTTTAATGGTGCCGCATAATCTTCAAATTCGACATTGATTCCATTTATTGCAACTTTACTATAGGTAGTGATCCATTTCCTTTCCAGTTGAGGCATTAAGGAAAGCACACTTCTGCCGATTATACGTGATTTTTTCAAGCCTGTAATTTTTTCGAAAGAACTGTTGGCGTCCAGAAAGACATAATCAACTGGCCTCTTTTTTTTATCAAGCTTAATTTCATGGAGAGCGTAACCTAGAGGACTACCTTTAAAGATTCCGGATAGCTTTTTATTATCCATATTATTTCCTTTTCTTCCATCGCAGGAAGAATATTGCTGATAAAAGATAGAAATTAATCAGCTTGTTTCAAGGCAGTTGTGAAAGCTAATTTCAAACAGATAGAACAAATTTCCTACTGCTAAAGTTTAATTTGTTGAGATTTCATTTCGCTTAAATCGCTGTAAGGGACGCAGAGGTCAAGGTTTCTGCCTGCATCATTGCCGAGATAGTCGATGGCCGTTTTAAGGTCCAGAATTACCGGCATCCGGTGATGGATCTGTTTAATGAATTTATTCGGTACTGTTGTAATAAGTGAAGTATAAATGTTTTTCTTGCTGTCTGTATAATAGAGTGCAGGTACAAAGAATATCTCTTTATCCGGCAGATAAATTTTGTGGGGGATTTTTTTACTTCCTTCCTTTTTCCATTCATAGAATCCGCTCATAGGTACAATGCACCTGTTTCTGTCGAACAAAGTGAACCAGTATTTTTTTTCTTTGATCGTCTCGATTCGGCTGTTGAATATAAGAGGTGAATCCTCTTTGAATTTTATTCCCCAGTTAAGGAGCGAGAGCTGATAGTTTTCATTTAGTCTTCGGATTGCGAATATCTTATCTGTCGGGGCAATGTTTTCATTTTTGTTTTTTTTGATTGACTCATCAACTAGAATATCTATTTGCATTTCTTTGAAGAGTTGAACGAACTGATTTTCATTCACTTTATTTTCGAATCTTCCGCACATTTTATTTCTTTCTTTTTTGATTGTCTCTCTTTAATATAGCAATTAGAATTTCATAATTCTAAAATCCGAATGGAAAAATTATATATCGGGACAGCCGGATGGTCTTATAAGGATTGGGTCCCTTCATTCTATCCGAAAGCCCAAACGTCGCAATTCGACTGGCTAGAATATTATTCGAGCTTTTTTAATGTCGTAGAGGTAAATTCCAGTTATTATACGTATATAAATCCCGGTATAGTTGAAGGATGGATCAATAAAGTTGAAGATAAGGATGATTTTCTATTCACTATCAAGCTGCATCAGGACTTTACACATAAAAGAAGATTCACTTCAGAGCAGATAAAAGCCGTAAAATATAATCTGGACAAATTAACAAATGCCGGCCGCTTCGGTGGTTTGCTCATTCAGTTCCCATACTCATTCACCCTCGATAAAGAGAACGCTAACCATGTCAAAAACCTTATCGATATTTTCCCCGAATATGAAAAATATATCGAGGTAAGACATAAGTCGTGGTTCATCCAGCGTTTTTTTGATTTCCTGGGGAAGAATAGAAGTTCTCTCTGTACAATCGATCAGCCGTCAATCGGCGAAGCCGTTGAGTTCAAGCCACTTAAGGCAGGTGAAAATCTTTATATCCGTTTCCACGGCCGGAATACTAAAGCATGGAAATCCTCACTCGGCAATTATAGCAAAGAGAAGACCTATGAAGAGCAGAATGAACGGTACAATTATCTTTACTCTCCGGGTGAACTTGTTGAGATTGAACAGAAAATAAAAGAAGTGCTCGATACCGTCAAAAAAGTCTTTGTAATACTGAATAATCATCCAAAAGGGAATGCTGTTGCAAATGCTCTCGAATTGATCCATCTTCTGAACGAGAGAATCAAAGTGAATATCCCTGAAACAACGCTCAAAGCATATCCCCGCCTTTCAAAGATAAGCCTGAACTAACTTCTCCCTGTCGAGAGAATTAACAAGGTAAACCTCATCGAAGTCGAGAGGCTTTTCAACATCGCCGAAGAAATCGGTTGAGGTACGGTCTTTCTGTGTTACCGACCGCGCTTTCTCGGCTGCCAGCACGGAAAGATTTTCCACAATTATGTTATTGCCGTTCAAAGCATCTACGCGTCCTTCTACGAGATAAGGCCCCATAGAAAGCGTAAGCTCTGCATACTTCTGATACGCTTTAGGAAAGATCACGGCTTCAAATGTGCCCGACAGGTCCTCGAGCGAAAGGAACTTCATTATCTCCCCTTTACTTGTTTTAATTCTTTTAGAAGTCATATACCATCCGATCATTTTGACTGTTCGGTTATGATGCTTAGTCATTCCGGATGCTTTGACTATTCCGGGGGAGCCGATCTCTTCGGCAAAGAATTCGAGCGGGTGTTTGGTTACCATATATCCGAATGCTTTGTATTCATGAAGGCACATTTCATCGGAGGTGAACTGGCGCCGGGTAACAACTTCCTTTTCGAGCTTAACGGTTTCATTCTCGAACAGATCCGATCCGCTACCAAGAATCAGTTTTCTGTGGCTGAAATAGAGATCTATAAGACGAAGCAGAGTGGGGCGCGTCTGTTCGAAGCAATCCATTGCACCGCACTTTACGAGTATCTCCGTCTGCTCGTAAGTAAGCATGGTCCGTCTTAAAAAATCCGCAAGAGATAAATAGGTTCCTCTCTGTTCCCTCTCCTGAATAATTTTATCGGTCGTACTCTTCTCAAGATTTTTAACGGCCATCAGACCGATTCTTATCTCCCTTCCGTTTCCCGCATACTCATAAACGCTCTTATTAACAGAAGGGAGTAAAATTTTTATTCCAAGCCGTTGTGCCTCGGATATATAAACCGCTGCCGAATAGTATCCCCCCTGGTTACTAAGCACAGCAGCCATAAATTCCGCCGGGTAATGGGCCTTAAGATAGGCAACCTGGAACGATAGAAGCGCAAATGAAGCGCTGTGAGCTTTACAGAACGCATAACCTGCAAATGATTCGATCTGCTTCCACAATTTCTGCGATACCTCTTCGGAATATCCTTTCTCTCGGCAGCAGGCGAAGAATTTATCTACTATCATGTTCATTGCTTTATGCGAGCGCATCTTTCCGCTCATTGCCCTGCGGAGCAGATCGGATTCCTCGAGAGTTAAGCCGACAATATGGTGGGCGACTTTTATAACATCCTCCTGATAGACCATCACACCGTATGTTTCCCCGAGATATTTTTCCATTTCGGGTACAAGATATTTTCTCCGCCCGGGGTCCTTATGCCTCTCAACGAATTCCCTCATCATGCCGGATTCGGCAACACCGGGACGAATCACAGACGAAACAGCCGTAAGCATTTCGAAAGTATCGCAGTCGGTTCTGCGCAGCAGGGAACGCATTCCGGGACTCTCGATATAGAAGCACCCGATTGTTTCCCCTTCTCTTATTATCCGCTTGGTCTCTTCGTCCTCAAATACTTTATAGTAATCGAATATATTGAAGCCGGTTTCCTTTACAATCCGCGGAACGGTATCAAAGATCCGGGCCTGCTCTTTTGAATTAGGCAACTGGTAAGCCGACATATCCAGAAGAACCGTATTGCTTGTTAACGGAGAATTTTTCATATTAATAGTGAACATTTGTGCACTATATTATAATTTGGCAAAATGAAAGTCAAGTGCCAAATAAGTATGAGACAGGATTTATATGAAGACCATTTTTCACCTCGACATGGATGCGTTCTTCGTCTCCGTAGAAAGGATATTAGACCCCTCCCTGGAAGGAAAACCGGTTATTGTTGGGGGTGATCCGCACGGACGGGGTGTTGTAGCCGCATGCAGCTACGAGGCACGCCGGTTCGGGCTGCATTCGGCCATGCCGATTAGAACGGCTTTCAGATTATGTCCGCAAGGTGTTTATTTACACGGACATGGCAGGGAATACGGAAGATTCTCCAGAGCCGTAAAACGTCTGCTCGAAAGCTACTTCCCCGTTGTTCAGCAGGCTTCTATTGATGAATTCTACCTCGATTTCACAGGATGCGGGAAAATCTACGGCCCGCCGGTTCAATTTGCCGAAAGACTCCAGAAAGAAATATGGGATAAATTTCACCTGCCAAGCTCTATAGGCATAGCATCCAATAAAACAATCGCAAAGATCGCCTCGGACTTCAAGAAGCCGAGAGGGATTACATATGTGCCTCCCGGCGGTGAGAAAGATTTTTTAGCCCCCCTGCCTATTGAAAAGATACCCGGTATAGGAAAAGCTACTTTCCCGATACTCCGCTCCAGAGGATTCAAAGTTACCGGCGACATTGCTAACGGATCCCCCGATTATCTATCGGCCCTCCTGGGAAAGTTCGGGACAGAGCTATGGGAGAAAGCTAACGGCAGAGGGAACGATATACTCGTTACTGAACACGAACGTAAAAGTATTTCCAAAGAAACCACTTTCGATAAAGACCTGGTAAGCAGAACTAAAATTGAAGAGATCCTTTTTGAACTTGTAAGCAAAGCATGTCAGCTCCTCCGTAATGAAAACTGGCAGACTTCAACTGTATCCATAAAACTCCGGTACACGGATTTTGTTACTCTTACACGCGCAAAAACGACCGAGCCGACCGACGACGATAAACTAGTATTTGAAATAGCAAAGGATCTGTTCGAAAAGTCTTTTACACGCAGGGTCGGGATAAGGCTGATCGGGATTCATCTGAGTAAATTAAACCACTATACAGAACAATGTATTTTATTTGAAGATAATGAAACGATCCGGAAGAGAATGCTGAGGGCTGTAATGAAAATAAGAGATAAATACGGATTCGATTCAATACGGATCGGCAAAACAGAAAACGGCTAAATCATGTTTACACTCCGGGCACACTCGAACTATTCACTGCTGGAAGGAACAATCCCGGTCGACGAACTTGTAACATTCGCCAAAAAATCCGGAAGCCAGTTTGTTGCACTTACCGATACAAATGCGATGTACGGGCTTATACAGTTTTATAAGATCGCAAAGGAGAGCAACATCAAGCCGTTGCTCGGCGCATTTATAGACGACCCGCGCAATAAAAACCTGAGTGCCGTTTTCATCGCAAAGAACAACGAAGGGTACTCGCAGCTCTGCAAGTTCATAACTACACGGAAACTGAAAGAAAATTTTGCAATTACAGATTTATTCGTTCAACCGATTCATAATTTATTTGTACTCACATCTTCAATGGATCTGTTAAGGCAGATTAATATTGATTTAGCACTCCGGCAGAATCTGTTTCTTGAGCTTACCCTGACTGAGAAGAGTAAGAGAAGGACACGCGAGCTTTACGAATTTTCGAAAACCAACAACCTGAAAATTGCCGCTGTTCATCCCGCATATTTTATAAAACCGGACGACTATCTTCTCCACAAAGTAGTAACGGCAATTAAACTCAATTCAACACTTGAGAACCTGACCGGCGGAATGACGGCTGATGAGGAATACCATTTAAAGACCCGCGACGAACTGATTAAAGAATGGCGTGCACTTCCGGAGGCGGTCTGGAACGCCGAGAGGATTGCCCAGGCGTGCAATGTTGATCTCGATATCGGCCGTTACAAATTTCCTCTCTTTCCCCTTCCTACTGAAGAATCGGCTTTCTCATTTCTATGGAAGATCGTATTCAACGGGTTACAGGAACGTTACAAGCCGATAACCGATACGGCTGTAAAACGCCTTCAATACGAACTGGAGGTAATTGACGAGATGGGCTTCTGCGATTACTTCCTGATAGTCTGGGATATAATACGTGAAGCCAGGAGCCGCGGTATGATGCATATAGGCAGGGGCTCGGCCGCGAACAGTCTTGTCTCCTATTGCCTCGGATTCACGGAAGTTGATCCGCTTAAATACAAACTCTACTTCGAAAGATTTCTCAATCGCGGCCGCCTATCGCCTCCGGATGTGGACCTCGATTTCTCCTGGAAGGAACGCGATGAGATCATCAGGTATGTCTATGAAAAATACGGCTACGATAAAGTTGCAATGATCTCTACTACCGTTACATTCAGAGCCCGTTCGGCTTTCCGCGAAGTGGCAAAGGTATTCGGTATTTCTGAAGGAGAAATCTCCAAGTACAGCAAGTTCATTCCATGGACGAGCGCAAAAAACCTGGTAAACATTGCCGAAAAATTTCCGGAAACCCGGTCTCTCAATTTCCAGAGCGAGCCGTGGAAAACTATTATCGGGATCGCTTCGAGACTATCGGGATTCCCGCGGCACCTGAGTATTCATCCCTCGGGCATTGTAATTACACGGCAACCGATTACAAATTATGTTGCACTCGAATACGCCAGGAATAAAGGATTGGGACTCATAATCACGCAGCCGGATATGTACCCGATTGAAGATCTTGGACTTATAAAGATTGATCTGTTAAGTCAGCGTTCGCTCGGCGTTCTTAAAGAGACCATGCGGAAAATCAACAGCGAAAATACAACGGATGACTCCCGGAATAAAATATTCCGCATATCAGAATAAGCTAAAACTGGAATTAATCCGGGAAGAGTTAGAAAGCATCCGGGTATGATCGCAGAGGGGTTAGCAACCATACCCTTTTGCCCGGAAGGTGTGACTACTACACCTTCACAAAAAAACAAATGTTCTGAAAAAGACAAAAACGTATTACTACATTGCCCCCGATAGAAATGATTAAACTTAATAAGAAGAATCAAAAAACACTTCTAACGAGAAAAACAGAAACATTACTACATGTGAATGTAAAAAACGATAAGTGCAGAAAATGTGATATGAAGCATTGGAACCAGAAGTTGTCTTACAAAATCATGGCTGGAAAACCGTAAAAGAACATCTTGAGTGCCGGAAATTTATAATCCGAAAACCAAAGAGCCGGAAAAAGAAATAATACTAAATAAGCTTTTAATCTTTAACAACAGAGATCACTATGGACATCAAAAAACCCGATAATAAATACCGGGTTTTTGTGGGAGCTAATGGATTCGAACCAATGACCCTCTGCTTGTAAGGCAGATGCTCTGAACCAGCTGAGCTAAGCTCCCATTATAAAAAGATCAAAATTTTGTGACACAATTATAGAACAATTACACAAAATTTACAAACCGAAAATCAAATTATTTGGAGCGGGCGACGGGATTCGGACCCGCGACCCTTAGCTTGGGAAGCTAATGCTCTACCAGCTGAGCTACGCCCGCACATTACAATTTATAAAACAAATGACCGACTTACATAACGATCACAGGTAAAATTATCAATGCTTCAGCTCGAATTCAACTTTTTTCTTTATCTTGTCCTGCAAATATTTTTCGTCCTTAATGAATCCCAAAATAAAAAAAAATCGGGCTTTTGAATTAATTATTTTAATTGCAATCTCTATTGCTGCAATTCTCCTATGGGATACATTCGCAGTATATCCGGTTAAACTTCTTGTAGTTCTTTTTCATGAAATTAGTCATGGGTTTGCAGCGATACTTTCCGGCGGTGAAGCAATCTCGCTCGAAATAGGTGCCGACTTAAGCGGAGAGTGCCTAATTTCGGAAGGAAATCCGTTTTTAATTGCTTCATCGGGTTATCTCGGCAGTTTTATTGCCGGCGTAATTCTATTCTATTCGGCCTATAACAGTCGTTTCAGGAATTTTGCGCTTTCGTTTCTTGCCGCGATCCTGATTCTATTTACAATTAATAAAGGGACCGGACAGATATTGCCTGTTCTAACAGCTCTTCTTGTTTTGATTCTGTTTTTTATAATTAAATTCTCGCCGGATATTTTTTCTAATTATTTATTGAAATCCGTGGGTCTAATAAGCTGTTTATATGTGGTTGTTGATATTAAGGAGGATATTTTCTCAGATAGTTCTTCTCTCTCCGACGCAGCGATACTTTCCGGGTTGACAGGAATCGATTCAACAGTCTGGGGCATTATCTGGTTAGCAATTTGTTTTGTGGGGATTTATTTGCTTTTTACTTATGCTTTTAAAACAGGTTCAACTAAATAATTACGACTCCGCTACCGGCTCTTTCACAAAACTTAATATGGCAAGACCTATAATAAAGAAGATACAGATTGTAAGTATTGCGATTCTCTGCTCACCTGTAAAATAACTGACTGTTCCGAAAACAAGCGGCCCTGCAATTGCAGAACTTTTACCAAAGAAGGAATAGAAACCAAAAAATTCGGTCTTTTTGTCAAATGGAGTCAGCCGGGACATAAGGCTTCTGCTTGTAGATTGAGTAGCTCCCATAACACCGCCGGCTAAAAGCCCTACAAAATAAAAACTGTATCTGGTAAGTTCTTCAGTTCCAACTGAAAAACTGCCGGACAATGTTTCTATCAGCAATCCTTTCGGATCACTTGTTACGTAGGCGATAATAATTGTAAAAATCCAGATTGCGAGGGAGAGTATCAGGGCCTTTTTCTGTCCGTACTCGTCTGCAATTACTCCGAAAATCAGCGACCCGATTATAGCTGTAGTCTGAACTATTATAAAGAAAATTATCAGTTCCTCCATAGAGAACTTCAGTGTCGTACTGGCATAATTACCGGAGAAATAGATGACTGTGTTAACACCTTCGATAAAGAAAAAATATGCCAGGAGAAATATTGCAAGATTTTTATAATTCCTTAGATGAGTGATTGTACTAAGGACCCGATCGAAACCGATTCGTAAGTAGGACTGGGTTCTTGCAACTTCCTTGCGGGTATCTTTTAAAAATATAAAAATCGGTATAGCAAAGATCAGGAATATCAAAGCAGCTACCGGGAACGATTCTTTAATAAGATTATTTTTAATAAACGGGAATACGACAGCAAGAGTTGTTAACGAACCGAGATAACCCATAGCAAATCCGTATCCGCTTACCCTACCGTAATTTTTAGGGGCCGTTATTTCTGGAAGGAATGAGTCGTAAAAAACCAGGCCTGCTTCAAATCCGATATTCGCTGTTATGAATAAAAGAAGAGCTGTAAAGACGGTCCCTTCTTCCATAAAAAAAAGAAGTGCAGTGCTTATGATGCAGAGAAGAGTAAAAAAAAGAAGAAATCTTTTTTTACCGGCAGAGTAATCTGCAATTGCACCAAGGATCGGGGATACAATAGCAGTGATCAGCATTGAAACGCTTGTTCCAATACTCCAGTAAAAATCTCCTATCGGTTTGCCGGAGACAACAGTCTGTTTGAAATAAACAGCAAAGAGAAATGTAACAACAACTATGGAATATGATGTGTTTGCAAAATCGAAAAGTGTCCAGATGAAAATTCTGAATTTTTCTTTTGCTCGCGGATCAATTGTTCTTTTTAGTGAGGGATTGGTCAATAAGTCCTCTTCCGGTCTTATTAAGTTTTCCGTTTTGCTTCAGGTCCGATAGAACCGCATCCAGTATACCATTGATAAATTTGTTGCTGTTGGATGTAGAGTAGTCCTTTGCAATTTCAATAACTTCATTTATTGTAACTTTAGGTGGGATATCCGGGAAATTCATCAGTTCTGAGATACCGATTCTTAGCAGGATCCTGTCTATTAATGCAATCCTGTCCATTTCCCAGTTAGAGACCTTTTCCTGAATAAAAGTATCGAGCTGTTTTGTATTGGCAACAACAGTATCAATTAAATTCTTTGCGAACTCAATATCTGCCTGCACAAATAGATCGGATAGAATACCATTAGTAAGGTTTGTTAATCCTTCACCATTCAATTCATAAGCATAAAGAACCTGAAGTGCTTTTTCGCGGAGTAAACGTCTATTTGACTTCTTTGTCATTTTCTTTAAGAACCCTGTAAAACTTGCGGCACAAATCTAAAACGTTGATAATTAAAAACAAACTGGATTAAAAAAAAAATTGAAATAAAACGGGGCCTGGAGGGCCCCATTATTCATAAATATCTTATTGTTTCATTAAATCGCCGATTCTGCCGTAAGTACCGGAATGGGAGGAAAAGATTTTCCGGATGCCGCCGATTTTTTTCAGCCTCTCTTCTGCAAGGTGGTTAGAGGCTGCATGCGAAGGAATCTTCTGTTCGCCGGCAATTTTTAATACAGTTTTAACAATATCATAAATTCCTTCGGCCTGTTTCATAGCTCTATCCTGCCGGTAGCCTTCAAGTTCATTAGCAACATTTATCAATCCGCCTGCATTAATCACATAATCCGGTGCGTACAGAATCCCTTTATCAACCAGCATTTTACCATGTTTATCTTCATCTTCAAGTTGATTATTTGCTCCTCCGGCAATTATTTCCGCTTTAATCCTGGAAATAGACTTATCGTTTATAATGGCTCCCAGCGCATTTGGAGAAAAGATATCGGCGTTTATATCATAGATTTCATCGGGTTTAACTACGTGAGCTTTAATAGTTTCCAGCACCCGCTTTACTTTTTCATCTACAATATCGGTAATATAAATTTCAGCACCTTCACTGTAGAGATGCTCGCAGAGAAATCTCGCAACCTGCCCGGCTCCCTGTACGGCAATTTTCCTTCCGCGCAGGGAATCATTTCCCCATCTTTCATGGGCGCATGCTTTGATTCCAACATAAACACCGTATGCGGTAACCGGAGAAGGATCGCCTGAACCTCCCAGAGCTTTCGAAATGCCGGTAACATACCTGGTTTCCATTCTTACATATTCCATATCTTTCACATTTGTACCAACATCCTCTGCAGTAATATACCTACCGCCTAATCCGTCAATAAATTTTCCGAATGTTCTGAAAAGGAGTTCATTTTTCTGAGTTGCCGAGTCACCTATAATTACTGCCTTTCCGCCGCCAAGATTTAGTCCTGCAACCGCTGCTTTATAAGTCATACCTCTGGATAATCTTAGAACATCATTCAAAGCTTCGTCAAAAGATTTGTAATTCCACATTCTTGTGCCGCCCAGAGCCGGACCTAGAGTAGTATCGTGAATCGCAATTATAGCACGTAGTCCTGATTCCTTATTTGTACAAAAGACAACCTGTTCATGTCCGTACTTTTCCATATCCTCAAATTTTTGCATATTTCTCCTTATTAATTGGAAATTAACAGATGCTATATAGCAAAAAACCAAAATAAAAGTAAAGCAATGCTCTCTCTTGTTCTGTAAAAAAGAGTTTTTTCAAAGGTTAATTTATAATCGGTAGAAATTCCGTCTGCTTCAACATTGAAAAATCGGCATATTTGTAAGGTCCTAGCTAAGTGAAAATCGTCTGATACAATTAATACTTTTGTACTGCTCTTGTTAATCGATTTATCGGATTTTAAAAACTTGATCTGCTCATTAGTAGTTGAAGTCGATTGTTCAACAATCAGATCTTTAAAATCGACCCCGAGATTTGTAAGAAACTTATAAGCCACCTCTGCTTCACTTAATTCACCCGGCGCATTACCCCCGGTTAAAATCAGTTTATCGACCAACTTACTACGGTAGAGGTTCAATCCTTTTCTAATTCTTCCTTCAAAAATAGGGCTCGGTTTATGCTTCTGCCATACAGCAGCCCCCGGAATTAGTGCATACTGATATTTTTCTTTCGAATCGGGCTCGATCGAATATCCGTTTATATTCCAGACATAGAACATAGAGAATAACAATAAAAGAAGGATTGCTAAAATGGATCTGATTATTGTCCTGATTTCAAAATAGTTCTCTATACCAAGCAATATGAATCCCCATACATAAATCAGCGAATAGATCTGGAGGAAGAGAGTGACAATCATTAAAAATCCCGTATAAACCTTCTTTACCGGAAAATTGAAAATAAATTCGTTCGATGCCAGCTTTATGAAATCGAAAAGAATAAATGATACGAAGAGTGATATAAATGAAAGGATCTGGATTACAAGTAGCAGATTAATTCTTTTTTTATCGATCTGCCGTTTAGTAAAAATTATGGCGACTAATCCTGCAACCAGTAAAATAGGAACAATAAGATTAAGGATATTACCGATATAATCCATTCTGTACTCACTTACAGAAAGACCATTCAGCTTATATTTAATAAATGATAAGAATAAAAATGTAACAATACTTATCAGCAATACAAATAGAATTATACCGGTATATTGAAATTTTCTTTTCAATTTGTTTTCTGATTTAAAGGTTTGATCAATATATTGGCGCGGTCATTATCTTCAGAATAAATGACTGAAGACTCAACATTAAAAATTCTCCTGATGTTCGATTCCGACAGGACCTCTTTCCTCGATCCATAAAGCGAGATCTTGCCATCCTCCATGAATGCTACCTTATCCGAATAGATTCCAACGAGATTTAGATCATGCGTAACCGAAATTGCAGTCAGATTCAATTCACTTCTAAGCTTTATGATTAATTCAAAAATAGAAATCTGGTGCTCTATATCGAGATGGGCATTCGGTTCATCAAGAAGAAGCAGTTTTGGTTTCTGAACCAAAGCCCTTGCAATAAATGCCCTTTGAGCCTCACCCCCTGAAATTTCATTAATCCCCTTCCACTTAAGTCCGGAGATTTCCATCATTTCAAGAGCATCATTCACAATTTCTCTGTCCTTTTCAGTTTCAAAACCAAGTGCACCCAGATATGGAGTTCGTCCCATCATAACAATTTCATAAACGGAAAACGGGAAAAGGGTAAATGTAGTTTGCGGTACATAAGCCACCAGTTTAGCATATTCAGTGCGCGGGATTTCACCAATATCGATGCTTGAGAATTGAATACGGCCCTCAGCCGGATTGATAAGTCTTGCAATTAGTTTAAGAAGCGTTGATTTTCCGCAGCCATTGGGACCAATAAGGCTTACGAACTCCCTCTCATTCACAATCCAATTATTCACATCAAGATTAAAAGAAAGATCATTACCGATGTTATTGTAGGAGTATTTAAGGTTTTTTATTTCTAAAAGTGACAATTCCGATATTTTTTTTGGGTAAAGATATTAATAATTAGTTGAATGAAAAACTTCCAAAAAAATACCATAAGAGGGTGGATAACAAAAAAGCGCCTTTCGGCGCTTTTTATTATTGAAGTTTGAAAACCACTGGAATTGAGACCTGAACTCGAACTGATTTACCGCGCTGTTTACCAGGTTTGAATTTTGTCTGCATTACAGCCTGAACTGCAGCTTCATCGCAGCCGGCACCGATACCTTTTATAATTTCAGCTTTAACAACGTCGCCAACTTCATTTACGAAAGCTTTAATAAATACACGTCCCTGAACACCGGCACGTTTAGCGATTTCAGGATAAACAATTTTCTTCTGAATTGCTTCAATTCCACCGATCGGTTCAGGTTGTTCTTCAACGGCTACGAAGAATACAGCTTCATCATCCTCTTCTTTTACTTCCTGTTTTGGTGGCGGAGGAGGAGCTGAAACCTGTTCATTAATATCAATTTCTGTACTGCCGATTGCAATATCTTCAAGTACGTCATCTGAGGGTGCTTCAATAGGAATTGGCGGTTTAGGCGGAGGTGGAGGAGCGCTCTCCTGCTTTGTTTTAACAACATCTTCAACATTTACCAATTCCTGAGGACCTTCCAGTTTGAGTGTCTCTTTTTCAAACTGTGGAAAGAACTTAAAAGCACTGATAATAAGTACTAAAGAGATTATGATGCTTATCTCAAAAATCCTCTGGTATTTCCGTTTTAAATCTGCTTTTGGGTTTTTCTTAAGTGCCACTTTTATCCTCCTTTTATCACCTAAAGGCGATGGCTAACTTAAAAAATGATAGGTGAAATGTCAATTACTACAAAAAATTTTACATTCTTTTTTGAATAAAGTTTCCCATAAAATGTGGTAGATTTTTATGCACTGCCATCAATCTTCTTTATCATAAAAGAAGAGAGTAAAAGACCTGCAAACCCACCGCCAATATCGAACAGCCAATCGTATAGATCACAATACCTGCCGGGTATGAGAAGCTGATGCAATTCATCAAATGCAGCATATAATAGAACAATTACAGAAGTTATTAATTGAACAGACCCCGTTTTTAAACGAAATTTCTTCTGAAATTGAAAACTAAGTCTTAATAAAAATGCCAGAATAAAATAGGCAGTAAAATGTTCAAACTTATCCTGTGCATTAAACAGTTTGGGACGGATTGCAATCGGGATTGATGTAACCGTTAAAAGGAAAAGCCAGTAAACAAATAAAGGCAAATGAATAAAGTAAAACGGATTAGTTTTTATTTTACTGTATAAATGAATCAATAACGAATTTAATTGCATAAGGAATTTTTTCCATTAGGTCTGAGGCTGTATAGCCGAATTCACTTTTTTCGTCAAGCAGAAGATCGGCTGCCAGGCTGTGTAAATAAAGAGCAGATATTAATGATTCCTCAATTTCATTAGTCTGGGAAATGAACCCAGCAATAAATCCGGTAAGTACATCGCCTGTTCCGAACTTTGCCATTCCGGGATTTCCAGCTGAATTAATAAATGCTTCGCCGGAAGGATTAAAAATTATTGAAGGAGCACCTTTCAGCAGAAGGAAGCAATTATTCTCTGCCGCAAAATTCCTCCCTATATTGAGCAGGTCTTTTCTCAAATCGGCTAAGTCAACTGAGATAAGATCAGCAAACTCTTTATGGTGAGGTGTTAGTATTTTCCCTTTGAGATTTACTTTTTTATAGTTTTCCCCGGCAAGAGCAATTATTGCGTCGGCATCAATTACAAACTTTTTATTTTTATAGGATTTCAACAATTCAATTACGGCGTCTTTTGTATCGGGATTTCTACCTAATCCTGGTCCGACGGCAATAACATCAGCCCAGTTCAGTTTTTCCTCTAGTTCCTGAAGATTGTTTAACGAAAAATACCCGTTATTATCATCGTTGTAATCAATTACGATAGAAGCATCCAGCTTCTGTTGTGCAAGTTGTTTTATAGAGCACGGAACGGCAAGGAAGGAAGAACCGGCCCCTGTTTTTAGAACAGTATTGGATGTAAAAAAAGAAGCTCCGGGCATTCCGGACGAACCGGCAATAACCAGAACCTTTCCGGCAGAATACTTATTAATATCAAGTTCCTTTGTTGGGATTCCATAAAATGCATCCTCGGGTTCAATCAGGTATTCGGTAACCGGCAGGTTTCTATAGTACTCCTCACCTATTCCGATATCTCCCTTAATTATGTTTCCGCAGGATGAGTATCCCTTTCCGTAGAAGAGTCCGGATTTGTATTCGGAAAGCGTTACGGTTAAATCGGCGCTGAAGATCAGCTCACCCGCCGAATTGTTAAGGTCCAGTCCGGTTGGCAGATCGACTGCAACCTTAAAAGCATTCAGCTGGTTAAGTTTGGCAACAATTTCCCTATAAGGTTCAGTAAGCTCTCCTCGCGAGCCTGTGCCAAGCATTGCATCAATAATAATATTACAATCCTCAAGAAGTGATAGATCTTTAATGTTTTCGAAGACTATCAGTTTTGACTGGGGATAAAGATTCAAAAGGTTTTTTGTGATTCGGAAATTAATAAGGGCATCCCCTTTTAATTCCTCTTCAGCCCCAAGGGATATTAATTTTACTGTGAATTCATTGTTAAGAAAATGTCTTGCGAGAGCAAATCCATCTCCGCCGTTATTCCCTTTTCCGCAGACAATTCCGACGTTTCTGAAACCGGAATCTGTGTTTGTATTCCCGAGGATAGTTTCAAAAATACTTCTTGCAGCATTCTCCATTAAAATTATACTCGGGATTGCAAGTGTGTTGATAGCAAAGCTATCAGCATCTCTTACCTGTTGTGCAGAATATAATGGTATCATATTCTTCTTGCAGTTTGTTATCCTGAAAGGAAAATAATAAAGAAATCGGTCAATTAAAATTAGAGATTGATTACCGAATTAATGACATTCAGAAGGATATCAGGGAAAATCCCGAATATTAAAACGAGTGCTCCGGAAATGACGACGGCTGATAAACCGGTTGAAGTTATTTCAGGTTGAAAATCCTCGACTGAATCCCTGAAATAGATATAAACAACTACTCTTAAATAGAAATAGACACTAATCATACTCGATATAACACCTGCAATTGCCAGCCAAGTTAAACCGTTTTCGATAGCACCGAGAAACACATAATACTTTCCGAAAAAACCTGCTAATGGTGGAATACCAGCAAGTGCAAACATGAAGAGGGACATCAAAGCGGCAAGCACCGGACTCTTGGAATTCAATCCTGCGAATGAATTGATTTCATTTCTGGAATCGTTTTCACCTTCGATTATCGAAAGGATTGTAAAAGCACCGATATTCATAAAGACATAAGCGGCCAGATAAAATATTATTCCCGCAATACTCTCCTTATTTGCGGCAGCTAATCCTATTGCCATATAGCCGGCATGAGAAATCGATGAGTATGCAAGCATCCTCTTAAGATTATTCTGTGAGATTGCGACGATACTTCCAAACAACATCGATAACAATGCTATTGCCGAAAAATAGGGACGGAATACATTTGGTGCGTTCATAGTGAAGACGGCCGCCAAGGAAATGATAAGAACACTAAAAGCAGCTGTCTTGCCGGTTGTGGACATAAGCCCAGTTACAGTAGTAGCAGAGCCCTGGTAAACATCAGGCACCCACATGTGAAACGGAAATGCCGCTATCTTAAAACTGAAACCGATTAGAAATAAAATGAATCCTGTTATAAACAATAAGTCGGATGATAAGGCTGAAAAATTCTGAGTAATGTAAGAGATACTCAGATTACCCGCGCTTCCGTAAATAAGAGCTATTCCGTAGACAATAAATCCGGTTGCAAAAGATCCAAGCAGAAAATACTTCATCGACGCTTCATTAGCAGATGATTTTCTGCGGTTGAATCCAGCCAGCACATAAAAACAGATCGACATCAGTTCCAGTCCCAGAAATACCATCAGAATATTTTTTGATCCGGCCATAATCATCATTCCAAGAACGGACGATTGAAGCAGAATATAATATTCGCCGAAATTACTGCCGTACTTCTTCAAATAACCGACGGAACTCATTACAATAAGCATCGCGCCGATATTAAAAATAAAATTAAAAATTGCCGGTCTCCCGCCTACCTCTATCATCTCGCCGAAGAGAATAGCACGATTGTAAATCCCGGTTATTGAGATTATTCCCACAGTAAAAAATAGGATAACGGAAAACCAGGGCAGAATCTCTTTCCCCTTCTTCGAAGAAATTTCCAGAATAACGGAAAGGACTATTCCTGTCCCGATAATTAGAAAAGGCAATAACTGGTAGTATTCAATATTAGATGCCGGCATATTTACTCTATGAACAATGTATCTTCGTTAAGTTCGGAAATAATTAATTTATGTTTTTCTTCAATCTGAAGAGCAATTTTTCTGTGATTGACAAAATCGAAAATGTCTTTCCCCTTTTCAACAACTACCAGTTTGATCTTTTCAAATTCAGAAACCACTTCGGACAGAATTTTATAATCGTGGAAATAAATCTCCGTAATTCCGTCGTGGATTTTATAACAAGCTCCCTTATCAGTAGAACTGAAATCCGTAATAATTTCATTTTCGATTACGGCTTTTAGAATCTCGGCCTCGAACGGTAAAAGTATACGGTTTCCGTAATGGAGTCCGCCGGTTTTATTGTTGATCACTTCATTCAATGTTTTCATTTTACACCTTCCCATAATAAACAATGAACCAGAGAATTATAAAGAGCGGCAGAAGAATCGGGATAGAATACTTAATAAGATAACCGAAGAAGCTCGGCATTTTTATACCGGCACGTTCACAAATTGATTTTACCATAAAATTAGGTCCGTTACCGATATATGTCATCGCTCCGAAGAAAACAGCCGCAATTGAGATTGCCTGTAAGTAGAACGGATAGAGTTGAGAGAAATCATGAACCTGCGATTTCAAATTGACATCGTAAGCGTATTTACCTAAGGAAGCACTCAGGAAATTCAGGAATGTAGGGGCATTATCAAGAAAGGCAGATAAAATTCCTGTTGCCCAGTAAAAAATTCCCGGTGTAAGCTGCTGACCGTATAATTTTGCTTCATAAGCTATCAATTGAAGTGCGGGAATCATCGTCGCAAAGATCCCTATAAATAGAAACGCAACTTCCCTTATCGGCTCAAAATTAAATTCGTTCGACTCAAGGATTTTCCGGTCGGCTGTTTTGTATGAGAAATAGACAACCGAGAACATAATAATTTCTCTTATTCCGAACGGAAGAGGCGCAAAACTCGGTACCCAGCTTAAAATCCCGGGATCCAGAAAAACTGAGATCAGAATTATTAAAAGGTAAATCAGATTTTTCCCGCCTCTGAATTCAATTCTGCCGGAATAAATGGCCGTATCCCCGGCTCCCTCTTTATTAAATGAATCAATTACATAGAAAATTGCAAGAACAGCAATAAGCGTCGGCAGCCATATATACCAGATATGTCCGAAGAACCAGAAGAAATCGATGCCTCTCAGGAATCCGAGAAACAAAGGCGGATCACCTATTGGAGTTAATGCCCCGCCGATATTACTAACCGAGAAAATAAAAAATATTACATGATAAGGTTTTATCCTGTCCTTATTAATCTTAATAAAGGGCCGGATCAGCAGCATCGAAGCACCTGTTGTTCCGATTACATTTGCGATTACCGAACCGAATAAAAGTATGACAACATTAAGCAGCGGAGTTGCTTTTTTATCTACTTTAATGAGAATTCCTCCGGTTGCAACAAACAGGGATGCTAGAAGGGCAATAAAAGAAATATACTCGTGTGCTGTGTGCAAAAGGCTATGGGAATCATTAAGAATCAGGAGGTAATACAGAACGGTTATTGAACCTAAGAAAATTGAGACCTTGGGATAGTTTCTTTCCCAGAAATGATGATAGAATAACGGTCCGGTTGCAATCATCAAAAGAAGGATTACAAAGGGAAGTACCATTAATGGTTCTGGGAGCGAATGCTCAATAACTTCAGGACCAGCAGCATAAATATTTACGGAATTAAAAAAGAATAACATACCAAACAATATTTTAGTTAATAGTCTTTTCATATTATCCCATTCTATTTTAGAAAATCAAACGTAAAAGTACTTACATGATGTAAAATTGATCTGGACGATTCTTCGGTAAGACCTAAAAATGTACCAGGGTAGATTCCAATCCAAATAATAAAAATGAAAACAGGAATCAGAACAATTAGTTCCCGAATATTCAGGTCGGATAATTGTTTAGACAATTCAGGATTTTTTACCTCACCGAAAACAACTCTCTGATACATCCAGAGCAGATATACTGCGGCAAAAATAACTCCGCTGGCTGCAAAAACAGTGTACCAGAAACTATTGAGAACCTGTGATTTAAAAGCACCTATAAGAATTAAAAATTCTCCAATAAAACCATTTAGTCCGGGGAGACCTACGGATGAAAGCGAGGCAATCATTAGTGCCGTTGAATAAAGAGGAACCAGTCTCGCGATTCCACCGTAATAAGCAATATCCCGTCTGTGAGTTCTTTCATAGATAATTCCTACTAAGAGGAAGAGTGCCCCGGTAGATAAGCCGTGATTAATCATCTGAATAACGGCCCCCTGCACGGATTCCAGAGTCATTGCAAAAGTACCGAGCACAACAAATCCGAGATGGGATACCGAAGAATAAGCAACGAGTTTTTTTATATCTGTCTGAACCATAGAAACAAGCGCACCGTAAATAATTCCGATTATTGCAAGTACAGAGATCAGCGGCGCGAATTCAACAGCTGACTGAGGAAACAACGGGAGACAGAATCTCAATATTCCGTATGTGCCCATTTTAAGTAGTACCCCGGCAAGAATTACTGAACCTGCAGTCGGCGCTTCAACATGAGCATCCGGAAGCCAAGTATGCAGTGGAAATATGGGAACCTTAATAGCAAAACTGAGGAAAAATGCTCCGAACATCCATCCCTGCACCTGCTGAGGGATTGTGGGACCAACCTTGTACAATTCCAGAAGATTGGTCGTGAAGCTGCCGGTAAGATCTGAAGCATAAACAGCAAGCCAGATTATTGCAACAAGCATCAGCAAACTTCCGACCATAGTATAAATAAAGAATTTTATGGAAGCATAAATGCGTCTCTCCCCTCCCCAGATTCCGATTATAAAGTACATCGGGATCAGCATTGCTTCCCAGAAAATGTAGAACAGAAAGAGATCAAGCGAAATAAATACTCCGAGCATTCCAGCTTCAAGGAAAAGAAGGGAGAACGTAAACATCTTTACATTTTTTTCAATCGATTTCCATGTAGAAAGAAATGTTAGCGGTGTTAAAAATGTTGTAAGCAGAATTAACAGAAGCGAGATTCCATCCGCACCTATATGATAACTTATGTTAAGACTGCTGATCCATAACACCCGGTGAACAAACTGAAATTCCGGATTTGCTTTATCAAAGTTGAAATACACTATCAATGATATAATGAATGCTATAAGGGAAATAATTATACCGGACCACCTGATAAGAGCGACCTGTTCCCTCTTTAGAAACAGGACCAGGATGCTGCCGAGTATCGGGGTGAGGAGAAGGTATGTTAATAGTAAATTCTGTTCCATAAATACTTTTTCTCTTTTGCGACAGTCAAATAATTAACAGATCTAAACTGACAATAGACGCCATTAAAAATCACAAACTCAATATAACCCAGAACAATACGAGCGCAATACCGAGCATCATAATTATTGCATAAAACTGCGCAATTCCATTCTGAATTTTCCGTATAACTCCAGAACCGGCATCAACTAACTTCGCGATACCGTTAACTGCTCCATCAATTACCAGATTGTCTGTAAATTTCCACAATATCTTTTCAGATCCCTTCTGAATCGGTTTGACTACAGTGGATTCGTAAATTTCATCTACAAAATATTTGTTGAACAAAATATTATAGACCGATTTGAACCGGACTGAAATATTATCTGCAATGAACGGTTTCTTTGTATAAATCTGAAACGCCATATAAACAGCAGTAAGGGCTGCAGCTACCGATAAGACCATTAAAAGAATTTCTTCAAAATGAGTATGGGATCCGAACTGATTTAATTTCTCCATCGCAGGTGAATAAACCGGCTCCAGCCAGTTGTGAAAAAGATTTCCATGAACTCCGGAGAATACTTCAGGTATTCCTATATAACCTCCCACTACAGAAAGGAATGCGAGAATCATCAACGGTACTGTCATTACAGAAGGCGATTCATGCGGATGTATATGGTGATGATCGAATCTTTCTTTTCCGTAAAATGTAAGCGATAAAAGCCGGAACATATAGAAAGCCGTCATCATTGCAGTTAATACACCGATCAGCCAGAAAAGAAATCCGCCGTTAGAATACGAGTACCAGAGAATTTCATCTTTGCTGAAGAAACCTGATAAACCGGGAATCCCGGCAATTGCCAGTGATGCAATAAGAAATGTTGCATAAGTACGTGGCATATATTTTTTCAGCCCGCCGTACTTCTGGATATTCTGTTCCTCGTGCATGCCGTGTATTACCGAACCGGCGCCGAGGAATAATAAAGCTTTGAAAAATGCGTGTGTCATTACATGAAATATGGAAGCACTGAAAGCACCTACTCCGGCGGCAAGAAACATATAGCCGAGCTGACTAACGGTAGAATATGCAAGTACCTTTTTAATATCGTTTTGAACCAATCCGATTGTAGCCGCCATGAGAGCGGTTAATAAACCGACAACTGCCACAATCATCATAACAGTCGGAGCCGAAACAAAAATTATTGAAGCTCTGGAAACCATATAGACACCGGCTGTAACCATTGTAGCTGCATGAATAAGAGCGGAAACGGGTGTCGGGCCCGCCATTGCATCCGGAAGCCATACAAAGAGTGGTATCTGTGCCGATTTCCCGGTAGCTCCGATAAAGAGAAAGATGGCAATCAATCCGAAAGTAGATTCCGGAACTGAAAAGGAGGCGGCTTTCTTAAAGACCTCCGTGAAATTGAGGGTGTCGAATGTAAAATAGATAAGAAACATTCCGAGGAGAAATCCGAAATCGCCAATCCTGTTAACTATAAAAGCTTTTTTAGCTGCTTCCGATACTGTCCCTTTTTCAAATTTCCGATCGTACCAGAATCCTATAAGCAGATAAGAGCAGAGACCTACACCTTCCCAGCCCAAAAACAGAACAACAAAATTATCACCAAGAACAAGATTCATCATTGCAAAAATGAAAAGATTCATATACGAAAAGAATCTCCAGAATCCCTTATCTCCATGCATATATCCGATCGAATAGACATGGATAAGGAAACCGACTCCTGTTACAACGAGAGACATTGTGAGAGAGAGTTGATCAACCAGATAAGCAAATTTTATGTTTAATCCGCCGACATTAAGCCATGTAAAAAGTTCTACCGTGTTACTTCTGTTTTCAACAGGCAGGTTCAGTGTTTCCAGAAAAGCAAGTAAGGTTATTACAAATGCGATTCCAACAGTTGAGCTTCCGATAATACCGATTACCTTTTCGTTTTTAATTTTCGAACCGAAAAGCCCGTTGAACAGGAATCCGATTAAAGGAAACAGAACAGTTAAGTATATTAGATTGATCATCCGGCAGTTACCATTTAAAAATATTTATCTCATCAATGTTGACGGTCATTTTATTTCTGAATACTGCTATTATAATCGCAAGTCCTACTGCAGCTTCTGCAGCGGCAACCGTCATTACAAAGAATACAAAAATCTGTCCGACCGGATTCCCTAAATAAGATGAGAATGTGACCAATGTAAGATTAGCAGAATTAAGCATCAGTTCGATGGACATAAATACTACAATCGCATTGCGGCGGATAAGAACTCCTGTAACGCCAACAATAAACATGAATGCGCTTAGAATTAAATAGTATTCAATTGGTATTGAAGACATTTTTTCTCCGGTCTCTCACACTGGACCTTAATACTAAAAAAAGATCATTCAAATTTCTTTTTAGCTAATACCATCGCCCCGATCGTTGCCGAAAGTAATAAAAATCCGGCGACTTCGAACGGGATTATATAGTTCGTATAAAGCTCGCGTCCAATCGTCTCAATTGTACCGGATTCAATACTCTTCAGTTGATCGGGAGTCAGATTATCTGAAGGCGAACCGGCTAAGATTAAATATGCTATCTGAAGAAATACAAAGACCGCGATTAGGAGTGCGAATAATTTAATAGGCCTTTTATCTAAAAATATTTTCGGTTCGTTTTCGGTTCTCAGAAGCATAAGAACAAATAGAAATAGAACCATAATTGCGCCGGCATAAACAATAATCTGTACAACCGAAATAAATTGGGCGTTTAACAAAAGATATAAACCTGCAAGGGCGAAAAAATTCAGGACAAGAAATACAGCACTAATTACCGGATTGGACCGAGTAATCATCATAACTGATGAAACTGCTGCTATCAGCGCCAAGACGGCAAAAAGAATTATTTCAACATTCATTTAAGGTGTATTCCTGTAAATCATTCTTGGGAACGGGATCGCCTCACGCAAATGCTCAAGTCCGCAAATCCAGCTGACTGTTCTTTCCAGCCCCAATCCGAATCCGGAATGCGGGACAGTACCATATCGTCTGAGATCAAGGTACCATTCAAAAAACTGCTGAGGCAGATCATGTTCTTTAATTCTCTCAAGAAGGTAATCTAGATTATCCTCCCTCTGGCTGCCGCCGATAATTTCACCGTATCCTTCCGGTGCAATTACATCAACTGCAAGTGCAACCTTGGGATTTTCAGGATCACGTTTCATATAAAAAGCTTTTACTTCCGAAGGATATCTGTGAATCATTACCGGGCGGTCGAAATCCTCTCCTATCAGAGTTTCATCGGTTCCGCCGAGATCGTTCCCCCACTGGAAATCAACTCCTTTTCTTCTCAGAATTTCAACTGCTTCATCATATGAAATTCTTGGGAACGGCCTCAGGACTTTTTCGAGTTTAGTCGTATCTCGTTCAAGATCTTTCAATTCTTCAGCTCTTTCCTTAAGTACTGTCTGAACTATATATTCAATAAATTCTTCTGCAAGATCCATATTGTCGTTCAAATCATAAAAAGCCATTTCAGGTTCAACCATCCAGAATTCTGTAAGATGTCTGCGTGTCTTAGATTTTTCCGCCCTGAAAGTCGGTCCGAATGTATATACTTTACCGAGCGCCATTGCGCCGCTTTCGGCATAGAGTTGTCCGCTCTGTGTTAAATAAGCTTTTCCTAAATCGAAATATTCCATCTCGAAAAGAGTTGAAGTCCCTTCACATGCACTTGGTGTAATGATAGGCGGATCGAAAAGTGTGAATCCTCTTTCATCAAAAAAGTCGCGGATCGCTTTTACAACACGTGCACGTATCTTAAGTACAGCCACCTGGCGTTTGGATCTAACCCAGAGATGACGGTTATCGATCAGGAATTCGATTCCATGTTCTTTTGGTGTTATCGGGTATTCATGAGCAAGTCCGATAATCTTAAGATCAGTAGCATCGAGTTCAAATCCGCCGACGGCACGCTTCTCTTCACGAATTTTACCTGTAACCTCGAAACTCGATTCCTGCGTGATTTTATCTGCGGAATCGAATATTTCGTCGCTTACATTCCCTTTAAAAACAACAGATTGTACATAACCGGTACCGTCGCGGAGAATTAAAAATTTGATTTTCCCGCTCGACCTTTTATTGTAAAGCCATCCTTTTAGAGTTACTTCTTCTCCAACATGTTTGGAGAGATCTTTGATATAAACTGTAGGTTTCATGATCTGATTTTTTTGTGAAAAATGTAGGGCAAATATAGTTATCAGCAGGTTATAAATGCAAAGAAGCAGATTGATTCCTCTTTTAACCAATGCCGGTCAGATTCAATTAATAATTAAAGAGCAAGACTACTAATGAAAAGTTCTGATCTGATTTTATTATTAAAAAAAGGTTGGTTCAGACTAGGTGTGAAAGCATTAAAATCCGGAGGTATTAATCAGAAGTCGTTTACCGAAAACTTCCTCAAAAAGTCCCTTTCTTCTCTCGAGGCTCCACAATTCAATTTCAGGATTTTTATTCTTTTCGACTTTCAGATTCATTTCAACTCTATTACCTTTTACAATGCATTTAATATCCCTAACAATTCTATTATGAGTCCGGTCGAATGAATCGGCGACTCTTAGGATTGCCGAAAGTTTCCTGATTATTGTCTGAGTCCGCTCCGGAAGCGAAGCAAATTCATCGTGACTCTTCTTAGGATGACTTTTACGATGATATCTGGAAGTATGAGCTATAATACTGATTTCATTATCATTGAAGCCAAGAAGCTCGCTGTTGCGAATAATATAGTAGCTGTGATGATGATGATTAGTATGGGCAATATGATAACCGATATCGTGCAGAATTGATGAGGCTTCAAGATATTCTCGGCAATAATCTTCAAGTCCGTGCACCGATTTTAATGCGTCAAAAATTTTTAAAGCAAATTTTGAGATATACCTGCAATGGTCCACATCATACCGGCACGATTCCGCAATCTGCTTAACACTCTCTCTCCGGATATCGGCCAGGTTAGGTTTTGTAGATCCGTTAATATGTTTTTTCTGTAGCGAATCGATAATTATTCCTTCGCGGAGCGCATAACCGGAAATTGTCATTTTTTTTATTTCGAATAGATCGAAGATAGTTGAGAGAATAATAATTCCCGCGGGTATTATATCGGCCCGTTTTTCATCAAGCCCTGGAATTTTCTTTCTGCTTTCAACCGATTTACTGGAAAGAATTTTCCTCTCAATCTCTTTCAATTCAGCTGCACTGAACTCAAAATTATTCAGTATTACCTGGGACGAAGCCGAACCCTTTCTCATAGCCTGAATCATCAGACCTGCCGCCATTATCGTTCCGGAAGAACCAGCACAAATATTGAATCCTTCCTTCTTAATTAATTCGGACACGTGGTAAATCTCCCCTTCCACCCACTTTCTGCAATTCTTAATTCCTTTATTTGTCAGTTCATAATCAGGAAAGAATTTCTGAGCCAGTCTGACAGCACCGATTTTAAGGCTTACAGTCTCAATTGTTTTACCTCTGAAACCGACTACGAACTCAGTACTGCCTCCGCCGATATCAAAGACCATTGCCTTCTTATTAAATAACGGAACTGCCTTCAGGATACCAAGATAGATCAACCGGGCCTCTTCATATCCGCTTATTACTTCGATTTCAATATTTGTTTCTTTATATATTCTGCTGAGAAACTCATTTTTATTATGTGACTCCCGGACAGCACTTGTTGCAACAGCACGTACAGGAGCATTGTGAGAATCGGCAATTCCTTTAAATCGTTTTAGTGTTGTGATTGCCCTATCCAACGCTTCCGGTTTAATCAGCTTTATATCCCCAATGCTTCCTTCACCTAACCGGATCATCTCCTTTTCACGATCTATTATCTCGAAATTCCCATCGTCCTTAACTTTTACAACAATCAGATGGAAGGAATTCGTACCAACATCTATTGCTGCCATATTAGGATAATTCTTCTGCAAGACCATTATTTCCCGAGTATATTTTTTGTCATCTGAAAAACTTCATCAACTGAAATATCATTCATAAGTTCGGACTTTCTGATAAAGAATTTATTGTTGCCGAAAGGAGCCCAGTTGAATGGATTCGTTGGTCCGAAAAGAGAGATCTGAGGAGTAGCGGTAGCACCTGCTACATGCATAACACCTGTATCGTTAGTAATGAATAATGTGCTTGAGGCAACCAGCGCAGCAAGTTGTGAAATTGGCCTGTCTGTAAAAAAATTAGTTTTGGGAAGGTTTATACGAAAATATTCCAGAATTTCTTTATCAGCCCTGCTTCCTGTAATATAAAATACAGAATTCAATTCTGACGTTCCCCTCTTTATTAATTCAATGAAATTTTCAAGAGGCCATCTGTTCTGAGGTTTACCCGCACCCGGATGAATTCCGATCAGGATTTTTCCTTCACCCCCGATTTTTTTGATGAAATCCGCTGCAAAATATTTATCCTTTTCATCAAACGAGATTTGAGACTGATAATTCCTGGTCCTTATTCCGGCAGGACGTATAATATCAAGTATAAAATCCGATACGTGAGCATCGGGATTTTTTTTCCAGTTAAGATCAATTCTGTAATTAAAAACATAACTCATCTGGTTCATAGCGCCGTCGAGCGACCTGGGTCCAACTTTTATCCTTGATCTGGAGAGTCCTGCCAGAAGGCAACTTGTTGTAGAAATTGCTACAGTAGCAGGAACAATAGCCAGGTCGTAACTATTGCGTAATTTTTTATAGAGCTGAAATAGGTAAAACGGATTATAGAGTTTACTTTTATTATAGACAAAGAGATCATCAATCAGAGGATTTTTTGTGAGTGCAAAATAGTTTTCAGGGCTGGCAATAAGTGTAATTGTACTTGAAGGGTAAGTCTCTTTTATTGCTCTGAATAGCGAGACACTTGCGAGCATATCACCAAACTGATTATGCTGTCTTACTACAAGAAATTTTGCGGGTGATTCCTGCTGCCAATAGTGAAGTTCTTCGGCTGATAATAATTTCTCTAGGAATGAACTGATTCTGTTTTTGATTTTCTTTTGAAATGACATCAGGATCTATTCTTAAAATTATCCGCCTCGGAATTTGTTATGTCTTCGTACTCGGCATCGATTACATCTTCTTTTTTAATATTATACTTCGATTTGTATGCTTTAAATGTTGAGCGCGGTTTCTCCTTTGTCTTGCTTCCGGTAACCAGACTCAGAATATTCTTTGCCGTACGGATTACAAGATAAAAAAGAAGTCCCCATAATATTATCCTTAGCAATCCCATCTAAACTTTTACCTCCGGGTTGAAATACTCAATAAATCCCCTGTCCTCCCTGAAAATCTGCATATACAATTCCTCGAAATCCTCCTCGCGGTTTACAAAATCGATCTCAGTTGTATTTACAATAAGAAGCGGAGTGTTATTGTACTTAAAGAAGAAATTATTATACGACTCCGAAAGCTCTGCCAGGTAACCCCTGGTAAGATTTTTTTCTATCTTCCTGCCTCTGCTCTTAACATTGGAAACCAGTCTGTCGATACTAGATTGAAGAAAAATCACAAGATCGGGTTTAGGAATATCGCGTTCGAGAAGAGGGAAAATACTTTCATAGAGTTTTATTTCCTCACCAGAAAGGTTAAGGTATGCGAAGATCTTATCCTTTTCGAAAATATAATCGGAAACAATATACTTTGAGAAGAGTTCCTGCTGATTCAGCTGCTGCTGCTGTTTGTATCTGTTGATAAGGAAGAACATCTGAGTTTGGAATGCATAGCGCTTCCTGTCGTCATAAAATTTTTCCAGGAACGGATTCTCTTCAAACTCTTCAAGGATAAGGTTTGACCCGAGTTTATCAGAAAGTTTTTGGGCTAGTGTTGTTTTTCCCGCCCCGATAACCCCTTCAATTGCTATATATCTTATTTCCGGCATTCTTTTATTAAATTAATTTGAAATCGAATTTTGCGAAAACGTGTTTTTCAATCTGCTCAAGATTAATTTCCATTAATCTCTTATTAATCACCGGGTGACTAAAACCGGGTGCAATCTCAATTAACGGGAGAATAACAAAATCTCTTTTTAATATTTCAGTATGCGGAATAACCAGATTCTTTTTATCATAAATTAACTGATTATAGAAAAGAATATCAATATCAATCTCGCGAGGCCCCCATTTTTTATCGGCCACCTTCCTGCCAAGTCCGGTCTCGATCATTTTAAGAAATCCGAATAATTCCTCCGGACTGTACCCGGTGCTAATCTCAATAGCCGCGTTAAGAAAATCCGGCTGCTCAACATTTCCCAACGGACTCGATTCATATACAGCCGACACTTTAATAACATTACAATTAGGTGAGTCGTTAATCTTATCAATTGCCTTTATAAGAAAACCGAGACGGTCACCTTTATTGGAACCAAGACCGAGATAGATCCTATTTTCCATTTTCTTTTACAACTTCTGCTTCAACATAATCCAGTACACCACCCACAGGTACATGATGTTTACGTACTCGAACGGCAATTTTAGAAATTGTTTTATACTTACCAAGTAATCCGTCCGCAATTACAGTAGCAAGTGTCTCAATCAGATAATATTTTTTCCCATGAACTATTTTATTTATGTATTTATACACTTCATCATAGTTTATAGTCAGTTTGAGGTCGTCCTTTTCAGCTGCTTTTGAAAAGTCTGTATAAATATCTAAATCCGCTTCGAAAACGCCGCCGATTGTCTGTTCCTCCTCGAGAGCACCGTGATATGCATAAAAAGTCGCATTTTTTATTCTGATGATGTTTATCATGACTTAAACAATCTCTTTCCTGATTTAAAAAAATTAATAAGCCCGTGTAAATTAGCAAATAAAATTCCGATAAGCACCATTGTGCTTCCGGCAAGTGTCTGAAGCGTAAATTTTTCATTGAGTACGAGCCAGCCAAGAATAACTGCTACAATCGGAGTAATAAATGTAGACAAGGATAAAATTACCAGGTTCATTCTCTTAAGCAGCCAGTAATATGTTGTAAATGTAAGAAGGGTTCCGAAAAACGCGAGATAGAGGACTGAACCGATCGCCATCCGGTCGAATCTCCAGGTGGAGATATCCTCGAATAGAAAAGCCGTGAAGATCATAATAATTCCTGCAATAAGGAGCGGCACGAAATTCATCGACAGCGGATTTAAGTGGCTTCCCCATTTTTTTATTGTAACCGCAATTCCGGCCTGCATAGTTGCGCTTATCAGAACAGCGAGCATACCAAGAAAATTATTGGAAAGATCTATATTTAATCCTTCCGAGAAGATTACAATAATTCCGCCGAAACCGAGAAGAACCCCAGCAATCTGGTTAAAGGTTATTTTATTATCAGGAATGGCAATTCTGGAAAAGATTAATACACCAAACGGCATTACCGCAAATATTATTGACGCTAATCCCGATGGAATAAACTGCTCTGCCCAATATACAAGTCCGAATGGAATAATGAACGAAAAGAAGCCCATTACTAAGTAAAGAACAACCGATCGTTTATCCTTCTGCAATTCTGCATTTCTGAATTTCATAAGTACAAATACTAAAAAGGAAGCAATTAGAAATCGTATTCCGGCTGAAATTACAGGAGTAAGAGATTCCAGTCCTATCCGAATTGCTAACCATGTAGAGCCCCAGAGCAAACATATGAGAATAAAACCGGAAGCAATTTTATATTTTTCTGACAAAATCATTTCTCCTTCAATGCAATAACACCAAACATTCTTCCCGAATTATTTCCATCTCTTCTGTAGGAATGCAAAAGAACTTTTTCCTTAAAAGTACAAAGCCGGGACATTTCAATATTTTCAGGAGGTATGCCATGAGTCAATAACATATCAAAGTTTGCCAGCGGGACATCCAGGTAAATCCTGCCATCCTTAAATAGAAGATATTTCTGATCGAAGAGAAGTGCAACATCTTTACCTACTTCATAATTCTCCTGAGAAATTGATGGCCCTAAAAATACATAGAGATTTTTCGGTTTACTTTTAAAGTGAAAACTGAGGTTACTCAAAACTTTTTTTAAGATTCTTTTTTGAGTTCCCTTCCAACCTGAATGAACACCGGCAATTATCTTATTCTCCTTATCATAAATGAAAATTGGGGTACAGTCTGCGGCAGAGATTGCAAGTCCTATTCCGTAATAACGAGTTATAAGTGCATCGCTTTCGCCAAGCAATCCGGGTTTCTCAACAAATTTGATAATATCGCTGTGAACCTGCCGCTGGAAAGCTATTTGAGATGTTGAAAGTCCGAGCCGGTTGAAAAAATATTCACGGTTTTGTTTTACTTTTTCTGGATCATCTCCAACCGTTAAAGAGAGGTTGAAAAAAAACGGTGGAACTGAATCGGGGCCAATTTTAGTTGAGAAACCAAAAATAATTTCTTTGAATTGTTTAAAGAGATTACTGACAATTATTTTCATTGAAATACTTTCTAAAAAAAATTCCCTCCCGAATTGGGAGGGATTAGAATATATCAGATGTTTTTAAGAGATTCGTCTAGATCGAACAGAATATCATCGGGATTTTCGAGGCCGATAGCAAGTCTTATTCCTCCCGGATCGATTCCGCGAATTTCCAGTTCTTCAGGCGGAACGACCGAATGTGTCATTGATGCAGGATGTTCAATTAATGTTCTTGTGTGCCCGAGAGAAACAGCAAGAGTCATCGTGTATGCCTTATCCGCCACATAATCCATAAATCTTTTTCCAATCTCTCTTGTTTCGATCGGATTATTTCCTTTTAGAACAAAATAGATCATACTTCCTGGTGCAAAATTCCCGTTGAAATCGATCATCTGCTTCTTTGCGATTTCATGATATTTAAAGCCGGGCAGGCCGGGATAATTAACAAAATCAACTTTAGGATGTGAATTTAAAAATTCAGCAATACGTGTTGCGCTATTAATCTGATGACGCTGTCTAACTGCAAGGCTCGGCAAACCGTAAGTTAAAATGGACCAGGCATTTTTTGCGCTGAGAACCGCACCGAAATCTTTTCTGTAAAGCTGAATCATGTCCTGGAATTTTTTCTTCCCGATTACTATTCCACCCATATCGGTTCCGAAACCGCCGATCCCTTTTGTAAGAGAGTGAATAACAAAGTCAGCTCCAAATTCAATCGGCCGCTGACAGAAAGGCGTGGCAAAAGTATTATCGATTACAATATAGATCTGATCATTTTCTTTTCTGTTCTTATTAAATTGATCAACAACCGTTCGAACAGCATTAATATCGATAATACCCATGTTTGGATTTGCCGGTGTTTCGAAATAAATAACTTTTGTCTTCTCAGTAATTGAATTCCGGACTAGATTAATATCGGTTAAATCGATCGGACTCCATTTGATATTATATCTCGGATACCAGTTTTTTAGAAGAGAGAATGTGCAGCCGTAAAGAGTTTTATGCGTAATTATTTCATCACCAGAGATTGTGAGAACACCAAGCGCAGCAGAAATAGCTCCCATTCCGCTGGCAAAACTGACTGCCATCTCGCCTTTTTCGATGTATGCAAGATTCTCCTCGAGCATATCCTTATTCGGTTCTCCGAGCCGGTCGTATATGAAAATCGGAGCAGCACCGCCGAACTTTTCAACGTTGGCAAATTGAATAAATCCCTGCGCTCCTCTATCAACAGAATCGAGTCTGAATGTTGTTGAAGAAGAAATAGGTGCAGTAACGTGATGCGAATAATCCCATTTGTCACTCACATTCTTTCCGTAGATTAGGTGAGTATCCATCGAATACCTGGTATCATCAACCATATTCACCGGTGATTTTTCATTCTTTTTTTCTGACATAGTATACCTCCCGAATTTTGCATATGAAAATTACAGATTAATTGGAACGTAGAAAATGGAAAACTTCGTACGAAGAATAAAAATTGAATCTGATAGAATGGTCAAACAGAAAAAGGACTGAATGAATTATTTGAGCGCCTGTTCAATATCGGCAATTAAATCCTCAACATCTTCAATTCCGATCGAAAACCTTACAAGGCTATCGGTCAAACCGAACTTTTCCCTCTCCTCCTTTGGAACTGCGCCATGAGTCATAGTAGCAGGATGACAGATCAGACTCTCCACCCCTCCCAGACTTTCGGCGAGAGCAAATATCTTAACATTATTAAGGACTTTTTCGGCAATTCGGAAATCGCCGAAATCGACTGATATCATTCCGCCAAATCCTCTTGCCTGCTTAACGGCAAGCTTATGCTGCGGATGATCCGTAAGACCGGGATAGATTACTCTTTTTGCGTATGTTTTACCTGCAAGATACCGTGCAATCTCTATCGCGTTTGAATTGTGCTGTTCCATACGGAGTGCAAGTGTCTTAGTGGAACGTAATGTAAGCCAGCAATCGAATGGAGATGGTATTGCACCGAAAGAATTCTGAAGATAACGGAAACGTTCGTGAAGCTTATCGCTGTTTGTTAACAGGATTCCACCGACCACATCGCAATGGCCGTTAAGATATTTTGTTGTACTGTGCAATACTACATCGGCTCCAATCAAAAGAGGGTTCTGGAAGTATGGAGTCATAAACGTATTATCGACGACAAGAATCAGGTTGTGCGACCTGCAAATTTTGGAAGTAGCCTCAATATCGGTAAGATTAAGCATCGGATTTGTTGGAGTCTCTATATAGACAATTTTTGTATTCTTTTTAATCGCCTTCTCAATATTAGAAACATCAGCAGTATCTACCCACGAGAACTCGAGTCCGAAATCTTTCATGATCAATTCCATCATTCTGTAGACTCCGCCATACACATTATGCGACACAATCAGATGATCACCAGATTTTACAAGTCCGAGAATTGCCTGAACAGAAGCTAAACCAGATGAAAAAGCAACTCCATGTTTCCCTTTCTCCAATGCCGCAATATTTTTCTCAAGGGCCTGACGGGTAAAGTTGTGTGTCCTGCCGTATGTAAATCCTTTATTCTGTCCCAAAGCTTCCTGAGCATATGTTGAAGTCTGATAAATAGGAGTTGAGACAGCTCCAGTAGTCGGATCAGGAATTTGTCCTGCGTGAATAGCGTCAGTTTTAAAACCCATATAACAACCTCTATTTAATTAAAATATTTTTTGGGAACAGAATACTGTCTTACAAAAGATCATTTTTCATAATCCACTCGTCGTTATAAATTGTTGAAAAGTATTTATAACCCGAATCGCAGATTAAAGTTACAATGTTTGCTTCCCTGTCAATTTCTTTGGCAATCTGCATCGAAGCCCAGATATTAGCGCCGCTCGAGCCGCCAGCTAAAATGCCTTCTTCGAACGCGAGTTTCTTTGTCCATCCAATTGCTTTTTTATCAGTTACTTTCAGCATATCATCCATCAGGGCGAGTTGAGCGGTTTTGATCAGGAACTCATCGCCGATCCCTTCAATAAGATAGCGTGAAGCTTTTACCATTTTCTTATGTTTGAACCAATCGTAAAAAACTGAACCAACCGGATCAACACCAATCAATTTTATCCGAGGGTCTTTCTCTTTCAGATATTTACCGGCACCGAAAAGGGTTCCGCCAGTACCAACACCAACCACAAAATAATCGATTTTGCCATCCATCTGTTCCCATATTTCCGGCCCGGTTGTCATGTAATGGGATTCGTTGTTGTCTAGATTATTATGCTGATCTATATAGTAGAGTTTGGGATCGCTCTTAGCAAGATTTTCCGCATAATTGTTATAAGAATCCGGATGTTCAGGTGGAAGAGTTGAATCAACTTTAATAACATCGACACCGAGGACTTCCAGCATTTTAATTTTCTCTTTGCTTGTAGAATCTCTTATAACAATTTTCAATTTGTATCCTTTCTGACGGCAGACAATCGCCAGACCCATTGCAGTATTACCTGAAGAATTCTCAAGTATCGTATCGCCGGGTTTAAGTTTCCCTTCCCGTTCCCCTTTTTCAATCATATACCTTGCAATACGGTCCTTGATACTTCCGCCTGGATTCATAAATTCCATTTTGGCCCAGATAGTTGCTTTAAGACCTTTGGAAATATTACCCAGTTTAACAAGAGGTGTTTGGCCGATCGCATCAACAATACTGTCGTAACGGATTTTTCTCATTTTATATCCTTATGTTTTTATCGGCAGCGGGAATCGGTATCCTCTCAGGAATTCTTCTGCGGTCATCCGTTTACGTCCTTCCGGCTGAAGTTCGAGTACCTGAATAATTCCACTGCCCGTTTCAAAATAAATTTCTTTTTTTGTCTGATATACTATGATCTCCGAATTATCACCCTGAAGGCTGCTTACACTTATAGAAATAGTATTTTCTTTTTCGATTCCGGAAGTATCAGCAACCAGTCCGGTTTTAAATATTTTAATGATCGAACCGTTATGAATAAAAAACGCACCGGGTAAAGGAGATAATCCTCTAACAAGATTATGAATTTCAATTCCGCTTTTATTCCATTGGATTTCGCAAGTCTCCTTTACAATTTTAGGTGCAGGAGTTGAAATTTCGTTCTCCTGCTTTCTGGTTACAACTTCTCCGGATTCAATCAGATTTACAGTTTTAAGCAACAGGTCGGCGCCGGTAATCATCATTTTATCGTGGAGAGTTCCGAAATCGTCATTGTCTTCAATCGGTACCGATTTCTGAAGAAGAATATTTCCGGTATCAACTTTGTCCTCAAGAAAAAAAGTTGTAAGTCCGGTTTCTTTATCACCCTGAATAATAGACCACTGAATAGGCGCAGCGCCACGGTATTTCGGCAGCAATGATCCGTGCAGATTTATCGAACCGTATTCCGGAATTGTATAAAGTTCTTTGGGAAGAATCCTAAACGCAACAACCACAAAGAGGTCGGGTTTAAGATTTCTCATTTCGGTCAGGAAATCCTCGTCATTAAGGCGAACGGGCGTATAAACTTTCAAATTACTGGACAGAGCAAATTTTTTCAGCGGAGTTGAAGAGATATCTCTTCCTCTTCCGCGCTCTTTATCAGGTGCAGAGACAACAGCAAGGACAGAATGATTGCTTTCTAACAATATCTGAAGCGAGGGGATAGCAAAATCCGGCGTACCCATAAAAATAATTTTCACAATTACTCCGGACCTTTTAAAAAGGGAATGACGTGCTTATTAAAGTCGGGTGATCGGGTAATCAATTTCCACTTCCCTGCTCTTTATTAGTTTCAGCTCATCCTGAAGCCGGGATTTTATTTCTTCTGAAACACGGTCGGGTATCATCTTACCTATCAGGTGGTCATACTCGTGAAGTATAACACGGGCAAAGAAATCATCGGCCTCAATTTCAACTTCCTCTTCATCCGTATTCAGATATCGGACTTTAATCTTTTCGGGTCTTTCAACATCCGCTCTCAAGTTCGGCAGACTGAGGCATCCCTCTTCAATAACAACTTTTTCATCCGAATAGAGAAGAATTTCAGGATTTATAAAAACGACCGGCTTGAATTTTTCATACCCTTCAACACCTTTTAAATCGACTATGAAGACAGAATTATTAATTCCAACCTGATTGGCTGCGAGTCCCACTCCCCTTGCATTCTTCATAGTTTCCAGCATATTTTTTATCTGGACAATCAGATCATCAGTTACCGCACGAACAGGCTGAGTTTTCTGTTTTAATATTTTGTCTCCGTATACTGTAATAGGTAGTATTGCCATCAATTAATTCCTTAATGAGTTTCAGCGTCAATTATAACTGCACTAAGATCTTTAAAAAGATAAACTTCTGTTGCAGAGAAGAGCATTCTAACAAGCAACCGAAAAATAATCAACATTTGCTGAAGAAGAAAGGAAAGCAGAAGCATATAATAAGGAGTTCTCGGTATTGCCTTTCCGAGAATGTTATAAACAGCAACACCGACGGCACCAATAACCGAAACAATTAAAAACGATATAAAAACTACTGTAAAATTCTTTTTAATAAATTTAATTGCGTTATACATTTCCATCAGTATTTTTGTCCTGTCGTTAACCGCCAGCGCTACTTTAGAATAATCCGAGATTATTGCAACAACTCCTATAAAAAATACCAGCAGAACATATCTTAATCCGAAGAAGACGAATTCAAGACGAATATTCTCCGAATTCCTGAAGACAAGATGAATCAATTGTCCGAGGTAATCGATTGCAACAAATGCAAAGACATAGAAAGCTAAGGAAACGAGTGTAACTTTTAAGAATCTGAAAAAATACTTAACGCCGCCGTAGAAGAAATCGACGATATGATTTTTTTCGGGGATATGAAATATGGAAATCATTCCGCCTAGAAAGAAAGTCTGAAGCATCGTATAGATTCCGACTACTGTATAGATGCTTAAAGGAAGCTGGTCAAAATTTATTCTGTAAATATTCTGGAACTGAATAAACCACATATAATCGAATTGAAGGGCGAGTTTATCGCTCAGAAGCGACCTGCCCAGATTATCCATCAGAATATTCAATATCGGTACGGTAAGAACAATAGCGGACAAAGCATTGAAGACCCAGATAAGCAGCACCAGAACCGAATTATGAAATACGGACCTGGAGCCGAGCACTATAATATTTTTTATATACCCAATCATCCTATACTTCCGAGAATCATTAGAGCATTCTGCACCCAGAAAAAGACTCTTAAAGCAAGCGACCAAGAAGCCCATACACGGGAATCAACCGTATATGAATTATTTGCAAAGTTTATATCGAGCAGGTTTTTTCTTAGCGGATCGATTTCTGCGGCAATCACATTATGATTTGTCTTAAACCGGAATACTTTCCAGCGTTCGCGGCCGTCCCATTTAACTTTTAGTGTTTCTTTATCGGTATATACGTAGATATCGTTTTTAAATACTCCGTCGCACAATCTCTCTACAAGCACATCATATTCGTTATCAGATTTTTTTTCAACCGATGTCACACGGTAATCGAAAACTTTCGACGAATTAAAAAGTTCATCAAAAAACCATTCGATCTCTTCGCCGGAAATCTCACGTACCGAGTTAAAAAAATCATTTGTAGCAGGATGACGGAACTTAAAACGTTCATAATAATGTCTAATAATTTTCATCATCCTGTCGTAACCGAGATACCTTTCGAGAGTATGAAGAACCAGTTCCGGCTTGCTGTAAGAATTAACCGCATATGAAATGCGCGAAGGCTGCTTGTAGGAAGTATCGGTTATTGCACCGAGAGTAAGATTTCTATAGTAAGAGATAAGACTTTGAGTCCCTTCGGGTACCGGGATTTCAGCAAGAGTATAAATGATCGGTATTTCTTTGTATGCAAAGAATTCAATTCCGTACACGGGTATGTAAGATGCTAATTTGAAAGTATTTAAAATTTCCGGATAAAATTTAAATATGATTTTGGTAGCAAAGTAGGAAGCGAATCCTTCATCCAGCCAGGCCTCATAGACTTCGTTATTAGCTAATATACCTTGAAAGTACTGATGAGAGAATTCATGAGCTACGAGGTATTCCGGCCATCCGGTAGCACGCGGAGAAAATAATTCGGCACTAACTGTAAAGAGCGTTGGGTACTCCATTCCGCCGGAGTTCCCGGATCTGGGAACATCAACAAGTGTGATATTCTTATAAGGATATGGTCCAATATTCTCCTCAAAGAATGACAAACAGTTCTTAACGGCGTCAATATATCGCTCAAAATATTTTTCCCTCTCAGGTTGAACAAACGCCTGAACTAGTAATTCCGATCCGTCTTTTCTAACATAGATTGAATTCCGCTGAAGTATGTCGTCTGTTGCAAGCCATACAAAGTCGTGAACCCCATTCTGAACAAATTTATATTCTATCCTTCCGTTCTTGTCAGTCTTTCCAGTCTCGACACCCGTGGATGCTACTTTATAAGAAGCAGGCACATTGATTCTGGCCGAATAATTTCCGAAATCCGAATAGAAATTAAGGTAAGGATAATAAGGGCTACAGACCCATTTCCCTTTTTCGAAGACTCCGACTTTAGGAAACCATTGAGAGACAAAAGAGAAATTTCTTCCACGGGCATATCCGAATCTTTTAACAGCATGCGGAATCTTAAGCGAATATTCGAAATAGATGAGGCATGAATCCCCCGGTTGAACAGGGTCTTTTAGAATTGTTCTGGCTACAGTACTGTCGTTTTTATTTTCAATTTCCGGATGAATGAATTCCAGATCAGCTTTTGAATCGTTAATTGTAAAAAGATCTATTGCAATTTCAGTTCTGGAATCAGGTGAACTTAAATTATATCCACCGGCAAAATGAGTCCCTTCACTTTTATAAGCGTTGGGATAGAGATGGAATTGAATTTCCCCCGCAGGAGTTTGAGTGTTATTTCTCCAGATTATTTTTTCTTTAACATGTATCTTCTTATTAATCTCGTCATAAACAATATCAAAATCGTAATCGGCAACTGAATTAATAAAAGAGGCTTGTGAGTTTAACAGTCCGTTTTTATATAAATTTTTCTGGTCGGTTAATGATGTAGATACTAGGACACTTTCACCCTGCGAGATGTAAATAAAAAGTGAAAGTAGAATTAGCAGAGAAACGATTAAGAGCTTTTTCATGATTTTAAGTTATGAAATATGAAAGCATATCGCAATTTCTCGAAGCGATCTGATTACTGCCCCCTTTTATTAATATAATATTCAATAGTTTTTCCTAATCCATCTGCAAGATCAGATTGCGGAGAGAAACCTAAGTCCATTTTAGTCTCATCAATCGAAGCAAGACTGTGTTTTATATCTCCGGCTCTTTCATCCCGGAATTCAATTTCGCTACTGCTTCCTGTGATTCTAATTATTGTATCGGCAATTTGAAGAATTGAAACAGCACAACCGGACGCAACGTTGAAAACACCGTTCACATTCTTATTAGTTGCTGCAATTACATTAGCGTTAACAACATCCTTCACAAAAATAAAATCCCGGGTCTGGGTTCCGTCGCCGTAAATAATTACCGGTTCATTTTTTAATGCCCGGCTTATAAAGATCGGAACCGCTGCCGCATACTGACTTTTAGGATCCTGCCTCGGACCGAATACGTTAAAATACCTGAGTGAAACTGCACCGAGTCCATGAAGGTCGTGGAAACTTTTAAGATGCTCTTCCCCTTCCAGTTTTGTTGAACCGTATGGAGACTTAGGTCCGGTTTTAGTTGAGATTCTTTTTGGAGATTCAGGATTATCACCGTAAACTGCAGCTGAACTGCTGAAAACAATTTTCTTAATACCAAATTCCTTGGATCCGTCGAGTACATTCAAAAGGCCGTTAATATTTATGTCGTAGCATTCCTCCGGTTTTTCGATCGATTCAGGAACGGAAACGAAAGCGGCCAGATGATGAACATAATCCGCATTCCTTAATACATCAAAGACAAGCTTCCGGTCCGTAATACTTCCTTTATGAAAAACGGCATCGGGGAATAGTTGAACATTCGAAAGGAATCCGGTTCTTAAATTATCTATAATATGAACCTCCGCGCCCGCACCGAGCCAGTATTCGACTATATGACTTCCAATAAATCCCGCGCCGCCTGTAACAACAACTTTAGTATCAGCCATCTATCAGATCCCGTTTGTAATTATTGATCTCGGTAAGTTTTTTCAGTTCTATCGATTTTGTATAGAACTCGTTTAAGGGAAGCTCCAGGAGATAGATCATTCCGTGGGCAGCACGAACTCTTGGAACCGGATGATTCATAAAGAAATCCTTTCCAAGACAGAGCCGGACAGTCTGATACTGTTCCGACTGAATTTTTTGAACGAGCCGGCTGAAAGGTCCGTCGTATTCAAAACTCGGGAAGCTTGCATCGCGTTGAGAGCCGTAACTGTTCATAAAAATATTTTCAAGAATTGCGAAAGAATTGAGACTAACTGGTATAAACATATTAGCTTCTGCCGGATGGAACCGGTTCCATACATTTCTGTAGCACCAGATTTTAAGTTGTGAAATATCGGTTTCATTCCCATAAACTTTTAAAGCTTCAGTAATAGTCTGAAGTACTTTGTAGTGAGTATCGGGGCCGCTTCCTTCAGGATCGAGGGCAACTGTCAATATTGTCGGTTTTACTTTTCTTAAAAGATTTACGAAAGGCATAATATCCCGTTCTATTTCAGGATTCTCGGTAAATATTTCACCCTGATAAAATCCAAGGCGCAGATGCGATACGCTCTCGCTGCTGAAACCGAAATAAGCCCATACAATTTCCTCTTCAAACTCGCGCAGCATTCCTTTTAATTTCTGTACGGCCGGAATATCTTTTTTACCAGGATATTGAGTTCTAAAATAATCGATCAGTTCATCAATTCTTACTTTAATTACATTCAGGTTAGCCTGACCGTATACTTCAATAACATTTCTTAACAATCTTCTGCTGGATGCCTCTGTCTTCATAGTTCTGCTGTGAGCCGCAAGTCCGTCGAGATAGAGATTAACATCCTTGTCCGAGCCGTATCTGTTTGCCGGATCGAAATAATTCATATTAAATAATTTCTCAATACCATCGCTGTCAACGTATTCCTTAAGGGCCTCAACCATTTTTAACATGTATGAATTAGTAACCGCCGTAAAACCGCTGGTTAGAGTTGTAAAGTGATGACGGTTCGATGCATTTCTTACAAGATGAATTATATAAGGCAGATATCCAAGCATTATATCATCGTGATGGGGCGCCGTATGAAGAATAGTTTCATTTTCAATACCCGAGATTCCCTTATTAAATTTCTCGAGCGAATTTTCAAATATCATTCTGTTAGTTTCTTCAGAATTTTTGTATCTGCTGTTCAGAATCAATCCGCCGAATTTATCGTTCCTGTAATCTTCATCCGAAAGGTCTTTCACTTCTTTCTGTTTATCAACTGCGAGATTAATAACCGCCCTTTCAATCGAGCGATTTGAAAGAGGAGATTCTTTGGCAAAATCTGCAAACCTTCTTTCACGCAAACGGAGGGCAGCTCCGTTTGTTATGTAAAAACGGGCATTCTTTAATTTTTGTAAAACAGTTGCCGGATATTTGTTAGTAAATGAATTTTCTACAGAGTCTCTTACAATATTGGATTTCGCTTCACCCGCAGCGATTATTATGGCTGTAGCTTCTTCATTGTAAGTAATTGTATCGAGTCCGATGGTAATTGTATGAATTGACCGGGCAATCTCCATACCGCCTAGATCTACGGAAGAAGCAGCCTGTGTTTCGTAATTTGTTTGTGTAAATCGCGTAGTAGAGAAATGATCGCTCCCCTGAATATTAAAACCGATATGCCCGTCGGGGCCGATACCACCCAGGAAGAATCCGATGCCCCCAAGTTCTCTAATCCGCCGCTCATAATCCGTGCAGAATTCGTCCACTATCTCAATTGTTCTTTTTTGAAGTCTCTCCTGACGTGAACTGGCCCATCTTGTGCGGAGTCCGAGGTCTACTTTTTTATCGGGGAATATTTTATCAAGAGGAAGATTATCAGCAGTCCCGATTTCATTCACATTTATCAGGAGTGCTTTGGATTGATCGAGTCCGAGATTCTCGAAATAAAATTTCTGAAGGAAAAAATAGAAGCTGTTATGCTGATGCGAATCGATCGGGTAGAATTCATCTATCTGAACAAAATGAAGACCCTTCATGTCGGGTCTCACGGAAGTATCTACTCCGGATTTTTTCAATTCGGCTTTTACACCCGGCTGATCCCAGTTCTTCAGATAATAACCGACCATCGAGATGAAATGCTCTGGCGTTTTACCGGTAGGGAGCGAAATTACTCCGCCGGGATTCTTCTGAATCCATTCAATAAAACGTAATGCCGTTAATCTTCCAAGTTCGTAAAAGTTCTGTGTCTGGATTACCGGGATTTTTTCGGTCGGTTCGTAGATAAATTCCTTACCAGAAAGTTTAAGAAAATAATTTTCTACGGGAGAGATGTAATCAATGTTAAGTTTATGATACATAGTTAAACCGGAGGAAATAGTTTTTATTTAGTTAGATTTTTTCCGAATTGATCTTCTAAAAATTTCTTGACAACCGGTATATCATTCTTGCTTGAGAGATCCGGCACATACTCCCTTCTCCTGTAAGCATAAAACGATCCGGGGAATTTTTCTATGAGCAATCTGATAGCCGTTGGGATCTCTTTTTCATTTCTTTCCGGATTGACCGGCGTATTAATTAAGAACGGAAGAATCATATCATAGTCGAATCGGAAAATATTCATGCTAACGCCTACAAACCCGTCCTTTCTTAAAACCGATTCAAACAAATCTGCCGGTGGTTTTTCAATTATCCCGGTAAGGAAATTATCATCGTCCTTCAATGTAATTGCAAACTTCCCGATTCGTTCTTTATCGAAACCAAGTCCTTCACTTTCATAATCGATCATTGAATTCGTATATGGAGAATTTAGAAGTATTTTGAACGACTCAACCGAATAAAGATTGTCGCTGTTGCACATTGTAAATTTTTTCCCTTTCCAGTCGGGTCTTGACAAGCATGCATGATAGAGTGCATCGGCTGTTCCCATCGGCTTCTCCCTACCCGGAGGAATTGGCTGATAAGCAAAACTGATATTTATTTCCGGAAATTCATAACGGGATTCTGGATCCTTGTAATAATTAATGATCGATGTATCCTTCTCATTAACAACTATAACAACATCATTGTAACCTGATCTGGAGATATTCATTAGTAAAAAGTCGAGAAACGGTTTATTACCCGAACCTAACCTGATCATCGATTTTGACTTATTGTCGGAATCACTGAGAAGATTTTTATCAATATCCAATACTCCGGAGGGAGGATTTTTCATCCGGGAGGAAATTCCGCCTGCAAGTATCACAATTCTTGGCATTTACAAAATTCCTGTAATATTTTCTGAACGCGTTCCTTCATCAACATAAACAATATAAGAATCAGGCGCTATTATTCTAACAGCTTCTAAAACCTTTTCAGGATTAAAAGGCGCATAAGCAAACATACATCCGCCTCCGCCCGATCCGTTTATCTTACATCCTAAAGCACCGGCGTCCAGTGCGGTGTTTATCATTCTGTCAATTTTTTCAGTAGAAATTTTTAAATCGTTTCTTAAGACTGCCTGATGCCTGTTTAACAATTTTCCGAGAAGCGAATGATCGATACTCTCTGATTTAAGAACCTTAAATGCCTGTTCTGTAATAACTCTGTTAGTAATCGTCCCATTAAGAAGATTCATTTCATCGTGAGTAAGATCTTTTTCGTATATACTCAAATCCTCCGGGCTGATATTCCTTAGGTCAAATTCAGGATACCTTTCTTTCAGACCGGAAATAATTCTAATTACACCCTGTTTAACACGGGCAAGAATTCCGGTAGTGTCTTTCGGTTCTTCAGAATTCCCAAGTATAAACGCGCTATCAAGAGGTTTAATTTTTTCAATCCTGATAAAGGGGTCTGAACTTAAATGGATTATCCCGCCTATGGCGGTTGAATAGTGATCCATCATTCCGCCCGGTTCAGAGAATTCGAGCACTTCCGATTTGTATGCCAGCTCAGCAATTTTTTCGGCCGGAAGAATCTGTTTCTGATCGCTTATTCGAGAAAGAAAATTTATCCAGGCGACAATCAGAGCAGAGGAACTAGATGTACCGGTATTAATAGGGATTTCCCCTTTAACCGTGCAATTAATTCCGCCGGTGAAAGTAAAACCTGCACGTTGCAGAATATTCAGAGCACTCCGAAGGTAATCTCTTTCTTTTAAGTAGGGAATTTCCGGAATAATTTGAAACCGGTCCTCTTCATTAATATCGGGCAGTTGGATGCGGACCAGGTCTTCATTAATGCGTTTGCCTTCGACTGCAACTCTCTTTGAGATCGCAGCAGCAATTACAGGAAGCTTTAGATAATCCTGGTGTTCTCCGAACAGGCAGATCCTACCGGGAGTCGAGATTTTTATTATGCTGTCGGGACCTTCCAAAATTATCGGTGCCTCATCAAATATTTTTTACTTTACAATACCATTCGCTCGATTCTTCGAGCAGAAGATTCATTCTACGTATAAGTTCATGAGGATCATCCAGATTCCCTTCCTGCAGAAGAGATGATTCGTAAAGATGTTCTGTTACCTTATTCAAATATTCATCATCAGCGCTTGTTTTATACACTTTAAGAAGATTCCGCACGAGTTTATGATTGGGATTTATTTCCATTATTTTTTTCTGTGAACCAACATTCTGATTTGCCATTTTCATTATCTTGTGCATTGCTGCTGAAATGTCGTCCTCACCCGATATCAAACATGCGGCGCTATCGACAAGTCGTTTGGATTCTCTTACTTCAACCACTTTATCACCGAGAATCAATTTCATTTTTGATAAGAGACTGCTGAAATGTTTTGTGTCATCGCCGGACAATTTTTCGAAATTATCAGCATCCCCGGTTTTATTCTCGAACTTTTCAAGTTTTTGAAGGTCTGCATTAACGACTGATTTAAAATCATATTCTTTATACTTCCTTATCGATGAGACAACAAACTCGTCAACAGGATCGAACATAAAAAGAACCTCCAGACCTTTCTTCTTGAATATTTCGAAATGGGGATCAATTAAGATAGCCTCGCGGTTAGTACCACTTATATAATAAATTTCCTTCTGATCCTGTTTCATCCTTGAGACATACTCTTCTAGCGAAGTTAAATCCTCTTTGCCGGCAGACGAAGACGAATTGAAACGGATCAGCTCATTATACTTTTCGTGATTTGCAAAGTCTGTATAACCGAGTTTAAAAATCCTGCCATGTTCTTTCCAGAATTTGATGTATCCTTCCCTGTCGTTTTTAGCTTTGTCGATGAGGAAACCTAGCACGGTTGATGTTACACTCGAAGAGATTTTTGAGAAGACAATATTCTCCTGTAAAGTTTCCCTTGATATATTCAGCGGAAGATCCTCGGAATCGACAACACCTTTTATAAAACTTAAATACTCCGGAAGAAGATCCTTATTCTTATGCTGAATAAGAACTCGCCGGACATAGAGATCGAGTCCGTAATTCTCCCGGTCCATCCAGAAGAATTCAAAGCTTTTAGAAGGAATAAACAAGAGAGCGTTGAACTGAATGGGCGCATCAACCGATTTGTGGATTGTATCCATCGGTTCTTCGTTATCATAAGTTAGGAATTTATAGAATTCCTTGTATTGATCTTTGGTAACAGAGGATTTCGGTTCACGCCAGAGCGCAGAAATGGTATTTATTTTTTCACCGCCCAGAAATACCGGGAAAGAAATAAAACTAGAATGTTTTTTTATTATCTGTTCCAGTTTCCATTTACCTGCATATTCGGCGGCATCCTCTTTTAATTCAATCTCAATTTGTGTCCCCCTCTTAACGGTTTCATCAGTTCCGGAGATTTCATAATCGCCGAGTCCATCCGACTTCCATATAACAGCGGGTTCGTCATTTTTAAATGATTTTGTTTTAAGAACAACTTCTTTTGCAACCATAAAAACTGAATAGAAGCCGACTCCGAATTTCCCGATAATATTGTTCGCATCAGTTTTGGTTTCCGCGACGAGACGAATAAATTCCTCGGTTCCCGATTTAGCAATCGTTCCGATGTTTGCGATTACTTCGTCTCTTGTCATTCCGATACCTGTATCGGAAATAATAATCTTTTTATTCTTCTCATCGAAATCGATTCTGATTTCCATTGGAAGATCGCTATCGATAATCTGAGTACCCCTGTTCGATTCGAACCTGAGTTTATCGAGTGCGTCTGATCCGTTCGAGATCAATTCGCGCAGAAATATTTCCCGGCTGGTATAAAGTGAATGAACGAGTATATCTAAAAGCTTTTTTACTTCCGCTTTGAATTCATATTTTGTTGAGTGAATGTTATCCGACATATTGCCTCCATTGATCATTTATGATATTCATCAAAGAGTTAAAAAAAGAAAATGTTATTTGACAACTTCATAAAGTTTCCGGATTGCATCTCTTACAGTTCCGGCACCCATTTTATCTACTTTGCGATCGTAAGTAAGAAGTCCGTTCACTTCAATCTCTACGTCGGTGGTCTGAGTATAAATTGCAGCGGATAATCCCTTCCTGATTAATTCAGGGAACCGATCGATAAGAGAAATGAAAGAATTTCTTAAATCATCACTATTATTAAAACTTCTGTAACCCCAATTATCCTTATCCCTCCAAGTATGATTTTCTACCGGAAGGCCAAGCCCGCCGAATTCTCCAAGGGCAAGCGCTCTGTTATCTTTTTTATCTTCCGGCATTGATGGCCCTGGATAATCGTGCTTATCCTGAATATCGCCTGCACCGTAGAAATCGCTCCACCCGCTCGGTCCGTCCAATAATCGGTAAGGATCGAAGTGCTTTATCCAGTTGATTACCGAAATTGTATTGAATTGTCCCCACCCCTCATTGAAAGGAACCCAGACAATAATTGATGGATAATTGTATAATTGGTCGATCATTGATTTCAATTCTTTTTCAAACTGGTATTCAGATTGAGCGATACGTTTGATCTCATTATTATCACCGGAAGAAGCATAAGAATCACCGCTTGGCATATCCTGCCAAACCAGCATTCCAAGCCGGTCGCAATGATAATAATATCTTTCAGGTTCAACCTTAACATGTTTACGGATCAGATTGAATCCGTATTGCTTAAGCTTTTCAATGTCGTAAAAAAGAGCCTCGTCGGTAGGAGCTGTATAGAGCCCGTCCGGCCACCATCCCTGATCAAGAGTACCGAACTGAAATAAAAATTTATTGTTAAGATAGAGACGGGGAATTCCCTGCGGATCTTTTGTTACAGATATTTTCCTCATAGCGAAATAAGAATCGACCTGATCGATTGTATTCCCATTCCTCATAAGACTGATTTTTAGTTTATAGAGAAACGGATTATCCGGCGACCAGAGTTTTGGATTTTCAATTTGCAGGGTCATCAAATCGCTGAAATAGAATTTCTCGCGGAAGATCTCCTTTGCGCCGTTAACGGCTATAAGTTCAACCTCGTCATTATCCTGAATCCCTTCATAAATTAAATTTACCCAGAGAATTTTTTCATCGATATCAGGAATCAGTTTCAGGCTTCTTATATATGTGGTGTTAACCGGTTCAATCCAAACTGTCTGCCAGATCCCGGTAACCGAAGTATACCAGATTCCACCCGGTTTGTTTACCTGTTTGCCTCTCGGTTGAAATCCGTCGTTAGATGGATCCCAGACTGAAAGAATTATCTCCTGTCCGCTGTTTCCGGTTAGAAAATCAGTAATGTCGAAACTGAATGAATCGTATCCACCGCGATGAGAGCCTACAAACTTTTTATTTATATAGATTTCTGTTTCCCAATCGACAGCGCCGAAGTGAAGAATAATCCGTTTCCCCTTCCAGCTATCAGGAATATCGAAAATTTTTCTGTACCAGAGTAGATTCTCCTTACCGACAGTTTTTTTTACGCCTGACAAAGCTGATTCAATCGGGAACGGTACAAGAATTTTCGAATCAAATAATTCAGGTAAAATAAGATGTTTTGAGCGGATGGTATAATCCCACAGACCGTTTAGATTTTTCCATTCGCTTCTTTCCATTTGCGGGCGCGGATATTCGGGCAGCGGTGATTCAGGATTTAATTTTTCTCCCCATTGTGTGATGATCGGATTCTTTGCCGGTTTCCAATTCTGACTCATTAACGGTGAGAAAAAAAGAACAATAAAAAAAAATACTAAACCAGTTTTATAAAAAGGTTGCATGACTGCCTCAGGCGGAAATTTATTAATGCAGATATTGAAAGCCGGGACAAAAACTTAATTTATTCTTTCTCTTTCTCCTCATTATTATCTTCGCCGCGCAATCCTTTCTTGAATTGTTTTACTCCCTGACCAATACCTTTCATCAATTCAGGAATTTTTTTACCGCCGAAGAGGAGAATTAAAACAAGTACTATTAAAATTATTTCAGTTGCGCCAAAGTTTCCCACAGATTAATTCCTTTTTTGTTGCACAAATATACAAATTTCCGGTTAATCGGATTCCATTTTAATTATCAATATATGATGCCGGCACCGCATCTTTTGAGTATTTATTGATAATCCTTTTCTGCTCGAGGAATAATTTTTCATTACCTCTAATGCCGTATATCCTCATCATATAAAAACGGGCGATGATATTCAATGGATCCTTAGAGACTGAAGATTCAAATAAACGCAGACTATTTCCCAGGTCACCCGAATGATAAAAAGTTAATCCTCTAACAGCATCCAGGTCAGAAATACGCACCGGACAAAGCAACTCGGCTTCATCGCATTTATCCAGTACCTGTTTTGCAAGTTCGAAATTTCTGTTTTCAACCATTTCAAGAAATAGTGTATATGCCTCGATGTAAGGTTTTACAAATTTCACATTGCACACGGAATTATCGATCAGTAAAGGTGTATCTCTCCGTGTAAAAACCGGCAGGAGCTGATTCATTTCACCTGAGTAAAAAAGCTGCACATAATAATTGGTATAAAACCCGGGCTGTACAAAAAGCGCACACTCGGCAAATGCTGTCGGCTTGGCACCTGCAGGGAAAATTATGTAGTCGGGTTTCCGTTTTAAAACGTATTCTGCATTGTATCTTCTTTCTTTCCAGAGTACCGGCAGCTCGTCATCAATACCTTTTACTTCCAGTGGATTATGTGCAATATACCGATCGGTTAGGCCGACAATATCAATAATAGTTGCCCCCGAATAGAATGATAAAGCACCGATAGTAGAAAGTGCAACTGCAATACCGCCGGGTTTTGTCCCCCTTTCATATTCAACTTTTTTCAACCATTCAGCATAAACACTCATTTTCCTTACCAGGCCTACTTCATACGAACGCTTTGTCTCCATTTCTGTTTTGTTTCTTTTAAAGTTCAGAATACCGGTCAATAATAAAAACATAATAAAGAGAATCATCAGGGTATTCTTAAGAAATCCGTTTCTGATCGTTCCGCCGATTCGGTATAATGTAATAGTTGCGAAAATAAACACAACCGGAATGACTGGCAGTATGAATCTGTCAACCGGCAATACATCACCACCTATTAGTGCAATAAAAACGAAATGCATAAATATAAAGTAGAGATAGAATTTTGTAACCGACGAAAGATTTTGTTTCAAAAAGTTAAGTGCGGGAAGGATTAAAAGTATCCCGTAGAAAAAAGTATTGCCAATACCCGATACAACATAGTCTACTCCCCTGCTTAAATATTCTCCAGTAAAACCTGTTTTGGCGTAAAAAGTATTCGGGAAAAGATAGCCGTAATAAGTGATCCTGAAAATCAAATAGATAAGTACCGGGAAAGAATAAAGAAGTATCACCTTACCGGACTTGGAGTTTATAAGACGGGACAACAATTTTTTATCGGTTGGACTATAAGGAATTTTCCTCATTACAGAAAAAGACATGATCAGTAAAAAAATCAGGAATCCTTCCGGACGTGTTAGAGAATTCAGCACAGATACGATTACAAAGACAGGATCGGCTGTTTCATTATTACCCGTAAGGAAACGATGCAAAGAAACCATCGTTAGAAGAACGAACAAAGAAGTTTCCATTCCGCTTACACCCCAATAGATCATTGGAGTTGATTGAGAAAGTAAAAAAGCAGGAATGAGAGAATAAATGTTTCTATATATAGAGTTGCCGCTTTCCGGTAAATATCTTTTCATCAGTGATTTTGTGAATAAGAAGGTATAGATCAGGACAATAAATGAGAAAATAATTGAAAGTAACTGAGTAAGTGTGACCAGGGTTACTTCAAAAGAAACGAGGTTAGAGATATACTTCAGTTTTGCAATTAACAACAGCCATAAAAAATTTGTATAGCCCTCAACCTTTTCACCATCATTAAAAACCAATCCCTTTCCGTCCAGAAAATTTTCTACATATCTAAGCGTAATAAATGCATCATCCTGAATGAATTCTGTATTGCTCATTCTTGAATAAAATAGAATTGTGATCAGCAGAAGCAGAAGAAGAGAAAATATTTTAGTCCATTTGGTATTCATTAATTATGAATTTCGTTTACAGTAGTGTAAATTTTGCCAATTGATTATTCAATATATTTATTTTTTGTGAAAACCTACGGCCGGCATATAAAAGAAACCATGAAGCTTGCTCTTCCAATTTCATTGGGGCAGCTTGGCCATATTATGATGGGAGTAGTCGACAGTCTAATGGTGGGTAAAATCGGTTCTGCGCCATTAGCGGCCGCATCTCTTGTAAACGGACTCTTCTTTTTAATTCTGGTACTGGGATTCGGGATGACTTTTGCAATAGCGCCTCTTATAGCTATTTCGAAAGGCGAAAAGAATCTCGCTCGTTGCGGTGTAATTCTGAATCACGGCCTATTTGTGAATTCGATTTTTTCAATAATTCTGATGATACTTGTTTTTCTATTGAGTTATTTAATCCCCGTATTGAATCAGCCTGATGATGTAACGGTTCTGGCAAAGTCCTATTTACAGATACTTTCATTATCAATAATTCCCTTCGTACTTTTTGCATGCTACAGACAGTTTTTAGAAGGGTTATCAATTCCTAATCCGCCAATGATAATTGCCATTGCTGCTAACATATTAAATGCATTTTTGAACTGGGTTTTTATTTACGGCAATCTCGGTTTTACATCTATGGGGCTAGACGGTGCCGGATACGCAACAACACTTACGAGATGGGTAATGACGGTGGCCCTCTTTTTTGTCGTAATAAAAAGCAGCCGGTTAAAAATTTATAATCCCGTCCCGGATTTCAGGAATCTTGATGATAAACTGATCAGGAAGATAATGAGCATCGGTCTGCCGAGCGGGCTTCAGTATTTTCTTGAGGTTGCAGCATTTTCATTCGCAACTATTATGGTCGGATGGCTCGGTAAAATTCCTTTAGCTGCCAACCAGATTGCTTTGAACCTGGCGTCAATTTCTTATATGGTCATCCTGGGCATTTCATTCGCCGGGACTGTAAGAGTAGGAGAAGAATTCGGAGCGCGAAGCAGCGAAGGAGTACGGAGAGCCGGATTCTCGGCAATCGGATTTGCTTCCGCAATAATGTTCACATCCGGAGTGATCTTTATACTATTCAGAGGACTCATTCCGCAACTTTATATAAAAGAGAAAGAGGTTATAGAAATAGCATCGGGGTTATTAATCATTGCAGCGCTTTTCCAGGTTTCGGATGGATTGCAGGCCACAGGCATAGGTGTTTTACGCGGAATAACAGACGTAAAAGTACCTCTCTATGTAAGCTTCGCATCTTACTGGCTTCTCGGGATTCCGACAGGGTACCTGTTCGGATTTGTATTGGGATACGGTGCAATCGGTGTCTGGATCGGATCATTCACCGGGCTTACGTGTCTCGGGCTGTTTTTATTATTCAGATTCAATTTTAAAACGAGAAAAATTAATTTGTCCGATAAATTAAATTAGAAAACGATTATTTTAGGTCGCTCTTAAAATTATTTTATGAAAGAAACTTTATGGGAAGATTAGCACCGTTATTCATTATTATTGCAGCAAGCTTGTGGGGTGTAGACGGAATTGTTTTACGTCCTTCTCTATATAACCTGCCCGTTCCGCTGGTAGTTCTGGTTGAGAGCGCAATTGTCGCACTTCTGCTTACACCGGTATTCAAAAATCAATTTTCAAAAATCGGCTTACTCGACAGGAAGGATCTCTTTTCATTTTTTCTTGTTGCTCTGTTTGGCGGAGCTATAGGAACAATGTCTATAACAAAAGCCCTCTTCTATGTAAATTTTGTGAACCTCTCAGTAGTGATTTTGATTCAGAAACTCCAGCCGGTATTTGCCCTAATACTTGCTTCCATAATTTTAAGAGAAAAGCTGCCGAAAGAATTTTTTATATGGGCCGGATTTGCAATAGGAGGAGCGTATTTAATGACTTTCGGATTAACAGTGCCGAATCTTAGCACAGGGGATAAAACAGTAATTGCTGCCGGACTTTCATTAATAGCTGCATTCAGTTTCGGTTCATCTACCGTATTCAGCAAGAGAGCCCTCAGGAATGTCGGATTTGAACTGGGGACATATCTCAGATTTCTTTTTTCAGCAATAATAATGCTTGTTGTTGCTTCACTATTCGGCGGAATTTCAGAGATTACTACCATATCAGGTTCGCAATGGCTTATCTTTTTACTTATCGCATTTACCACAGGAGGCGCTGCCATCTTTCTCTACTATTACGGCCTGAAAAAAGTGACTGCTTCGGTAGCAACGATATGCGAACTTGCATTCCCATTAACAGCCGTGATTCTGGAATATTTTATTTACGGGAATATACTGGACCCTGTTCAGTGGTTAGGTGTTGTAATTCTGATTTTTAGTATTATAAAAGTCTCATCCATAAAATAATTTTGAATATCTGAATGTTTTAAATAGCTGAGAAGAGATTAAGGCAAGGGGCTGATAACCTCAATTAAAATTTTCCATTTACCGGAAGTATTCCTCCAGATTCTAAAGTAATTGTATTTTTTTATTTTCTCGCCGGCAGTCTCAGCAGTTTGCATTAATCCATAAACATAGCCAAAATCGCCTGCGGAAGAAATATTACCATCATTTTGCTCAAAAGAGAATTTTTCGTTTTCGTTTTTCAGATAATCAGTAATATTCTTTAATCCGATCACAGGAATAATACCATCTCTTAAGAGCCGAGTATCGTCATCAACATAATCTCGGTATACTTCTATTGCTTCTGAATTCTGCAGAATAAAATTAAACTCCCTATCAATTCCGAAAATGACCTCTTTAACAGTTACACCTGTGCTCAGGGTGTCAGCTCCGGTAAATTCACTTTTTACGGGTTCCAGTTTGTTTTCGATGCTTTCCGGTTTACCGTTTGAATTACCGGCATCAATCAGGAATCTCCATTTCCCGTCATCCTGTAATTTCCAGACAGTCGCAAAATTTCCGTACCAGACAGGTTCAGAATTCTTATCCCGTCTGAAATCTGCCGGACCGGTAGTGCAACCGATATCACCGGATTTCGAAATGAATGCATAAGAAGGATACCAGCTTAATAATCCTTCACTCTTTTTCTGATTAAGCAGAAATCTCTTACCGTTTACCGGCGCTGGACGGAATAAAATCCCGTCATCTGCAATGAACGATAAAAATGCATCCCGTGTACCGGATTCTGCAGCCGTGGATGCAAATTCATATTCCGTTCTGATCATCTGACTCAACCTGTCTGCGTATTTTTTTTGAGCCTCGATTTCTGATATTGCAAATATCATTATAAAAAGAGCCAGCAAATTCATCTTCAAACAGTTAATTAATGTTTTCAAATTTTTGTAAACACCATTATTATTTATCATCAGCACTTTTTTCGAACTTTATAGAAACTGAATTAATACAATAACGTTGTCCTGTGGGCCTTGGACCGTCATCAAAAAGATGACCGAGATGACCTCCGCATTTACTGCACATTACTTCGGTCCGGTGCATGGCAAAACTGAAATCGTCTTTAAGAATAATATTTTCATTATTTACAACATCATTAAAACTCGGCCATCCGCACCCGGCATCGAACTTGGTCTCCGAGCTGAAAAGTTCCTGACCGCATCCGGCACAGCTGTATTTTCCCTTTCCATTAAAATCCCAGTATTTACCAGTGAAGGGCCTCTCGGTTCCTTTTTCTCTTAATACATGGAATTCCTCACGTGTAAGAGAATCTTTCCAATCTTTTTCCGATTTATTAATCTTCACTTTTTTATCACTTCCCTTCTTATGACTTTGTTGATTTTTAATAGATTGAGCAGCCTGAATTTCATACATAAAAAACGAAACAATGAGAACGAATAAAATGAATTTTTGCGTGTCAATTATTTTTTTCATAATGGGAATATCTGAAATAAATTTTCCGATTTTGAACTTATCTCAAGCTTCTCTGATATTTTTCAGCTTCCTCAGCCGAAGAAAAATAGCCGATTCGGACCCGGTACCATGTACCGCCCCGGTTGGCAATATAGGCTTCTGCAATGAAAGCATTATGGCCGGCATTCGAGAGACGCTTAACTTCAGTTTCCGCTTGCTGCTTATTCCTCCACGATGAAACCTGGAAACAGTATTTTGACCCGTCAGTAAATATTGTACCGCGATAAACTTTTTCGTTAGCAGGATTATAAGTCCCATCATTTTTCGGTTCGGGTTCTTTCTGTCTTACTGTTTGATTTGCTTTTGTTACTCCGGCAGGATTGGATTCTTCGGACAATTTCTTATCAATGAATTTGTCTGTGAGAATCTCTCTTTGCGGCCTGTTATCGTTCTCAGATTCATTTTTAACTTCAGGTGTTTTAGGTTTTTCGGACTGATCTGATTTTGTTTTTGAATAGGGTTTTTCTTTTTTGTTCGAAGCATTTTCAGCTGCCGCGGCTACCTGCTTTCTTGATACAACTTCTGTACACTTATTAAAAATCGAACTAATCACATTACTTGAATCAATCGGCATCCCAAAAAGGGCTGTATTGATTGAGCGGCCGGGTGACGAAGATTCTCCCAGAATTTTCCATTGCTTATCATAGTATAAAGTTCCTATAACGGTATACTTTCTGGTCTCTGCATCAAAAACCAACTGAGTCTTGACGGAGGATGCTTCCTTTTTAAGCTGTTCAAAATATTGAGGAGATTTGTAGATAGACAAGCCGAGTGCGGAGATCTGCTTTTCAATCTGCTTTATGTTGGATGTATCGACAAATACAAACTGTTCCGGCAATTCGAGGACCTTTTCCCAGTTATTATTTGGCGCCTGGCTGTAAGTAGCAATCGGGACAATTAATAAAATGATTATCAAATATTTAAGATTCATTTTTAGCATTTTTTTCCTGAAAACAATTTACTAAAAGGGATTGAATTCTTAAATGCATTAAAAAAATTTTTATCATTCGATTTTTTTAAAAGTAGTCGAAAAAATTAGCCGGTTAAAAGAAGAATTCTTGACAATCGTACTTGGAAGTATTATTTTGACCGCAACTTTTTTGAAAGGTCATGCTTACAGAATTCGGAAAAATTCTAATATTTATAATACTAGCAATAGTATTTGTAATTATTACCCTTTTTATCAACAAACTTGTAAGACCAAACAGGCCTACATACGAAAAACAGAAAGTCTATGAATGCGGCGAGAATCCTGAAGGCTCTCCATGGGTAAAATTCAATATCCGGTTTTATGTTGTTGCACTCATCTTCCTGATATTCGACGTTGAAGTCGTACTCCTCTTTCCATGGGCTCTAACATATAAAGAATTCGGTGTTTACGGATTTATTGTCGGTCTGATTTTCCTTTTAATTCTTGGTCTTGGAATGGCTTACGAATGGAGAAAGGGTGACCTCGAATGGGCACGTCCCGAACCAAAAGCACCTCAGCTAGACGAATTATTAAAATCCAAATCCGATAACCAAAACCAGAATTAAATATGGGTTTACTCGATAAAGAATTCTCCGACGGTAACATAGTAATAGCAAAAGTAGATGATTTGTTTAATTGGGCACGCCTTTCCTCAGTCTGGCAGTTAGGATTCGGCCTCGCATGCTGCGCTATTGAAATGATGGCAACCTCTATGTCCCATTACGATTTCGACCGATTCGGAGTGATTCCAAGAAATACACCGCGTCAGGCCGATGCAATTATTATTTCGGGTACAGTGACTTTAAAGATGGCCCTCCGTATTAAAAGACTATATGAACAGATGCCCGATCCAAAGTATATTATTTCAATGGGAAGCTGCGCCAATTGCGGCGGCCCTTACTGGGAGCATGGATATCACGTTCTAAAGGGGATTGATCGCGTGATCCCGGTTGATGTTTATGTACCGGGCTGCCCTCCAAGACCGGAAGCATTACTCGAAGGTCTTCTTAAACTCCAGGAAAAAATTAGAAACGAATCATTAAGAAAAAAATCAGCATGAAATCTCCAGACGAAATATTTAATCTCTTAAAACAGGAATTCAGTGATTCTGTACTTTCTTTGGATAAGGAGACTCCTGTTGACCCGGTAATAACGGTAGATCCTTTCAAAATTCAGATTGTCGGTAAATTCCTGCGCGAAAATCCTGAATTAAGTTTCGATAGCTTAATGTGCCTTTCCGGAGTTGACGACGCAAATGGCACTAAAGTAAAAGATGCCGAAGGTACTGAAATACTTGAAGGCGGAACAATGAGCGTTTATTATCATCTTCATTCGGTATTGCATAAACATAAGATTACATTAAAAACTGTTACACAACGAAATAATCCCGAGATTGAATCGGTTGAAAACGTCTGGAAAAGTGCGAACTGGCACGAAAGAGAAGCATTCGACCTGCTCGGAATAAAATTCCTTAATCATCCTGATCTAAGAAGAATACTGATGCCCTATGATTGGGATCAATTCACTGAAGAAATCAGCAGACATCCATTAAGAAAAGATTATAAGAATCCTGAATTTTATCAGGGAATGAAGGTACCTTATTAGAATGGCTCTTAAAACCGAACATATGGTTCTCAATATGGGCCCGCAACACCCCTCTACACATGGAGTACTGCGGCTCGAATTGGAAATTGAAGGTGAATTGGTTAAAAAGGTAACCCCTCACCTCGGATATCTACACCGCTGTTTTGAAAAACACGCCGAGGCGATGCAATATAACCAGGTGGTTCCATATACAGACCGGCTCGATTATCTTGCTGCAATCGGAAATAATTTCGGTTATGCTCTCGCTGTTGAAAAACTGATGGGAATACAGGTTCCTGAGAGGGTTGAATATATCAGGGTTATAATGGCAGAGCTGCAGAGAATCGCATCTCATCTGGTCGCAATCGGATCCAACGGAGCCGACATCGGAGCTTTAACACCATTCCTTTATTTATTCAGAGACCGGGAACATATTCTCAGCATTATAGAAGAGACCTGCGGCGCGAGAATGCTTTACAATTATATCTGGATCGGCGGACTTTCACATGATATTCACCCGGATTTTGTTCGCAAGACAAAAGAATTCTGCAATTATTTCAAACCGACAATTGTTGAACTCGACAATCTTCTAAGCTATAATAAAATTTTTATCGAACGTACCGCAAACATCGGCGTTCTTCCAGTCGATACAGCAATCAATTATGGTGCATCGGGACCGACACTGAGAGGAAGCGGTATTAATTTCGATCTCAGAAGAGAAGATCCTTATTCAATTTATGACCGGTTCGATTTTGAAATTCCTGTCGGCCGGGGATTGATGGGGACGGTAGGCGACTGTTGGGACCGGTACTATGTCCGAATCCGGGAGATGGAACAGAGCCTGAGAATAATTGAACAGGCGATTGATAATATTCCGGAAGGTGACGTTCAATCGGCTATTCCAAAAAGAATTAAACCGCCAAAGGGAACAGTTTATACGCGCGTAGAAAACCCGAGAGGCGAGCTGGGTTATTTTATAATAAGCGACGGAAGTGTTAATCCGTTCAGGGTAAAAGTAAGAGCTCCATCATTTGTTAATCTTGAGATACTTGGCGAGTTGTGCAAGGGTTATCTTGTTGCAGATGTGATTGCAATACTCGGAAGTATCGATATAGTTTTGGGAGAAGTGGATAGATAATGTATCAGTACTTTTACGATTTAACAGGTAATACGATAATATCAACTCTTTTCGTTGCCGTTTTTCCACTGGTCAACGTATTAATAGTTGCGCTGATTGGCGTCTATCTGGAAAGAAAAGTATCTGCATGGATTCAAGACCGTGTAGGACCCAACCGCACAGGACCTTTCGGATTATTCCAGACTGTTGCAGATTTTGTTAAAATGCTTCAGAAGGAGGACGCTACATCTAAGGATATTGACAGCAAACTCTACAACATAGCACCGGTCCTCGTTTTCACCGGTTCATTTGCTGCTTATGCTGCAATCCCCTTTTCCAGCAAATTGATCGGAAGCGAAGCGGAAGTAGGACTCTTCTATGTTATAGCAATTTCGAGTCTGGTTGTCGGCGGAATACTTATGGCTGGATGGTCATCCAACAATAAATATTCACTGTTAGGCGCAATGCGTTCTGCTGCCCAGATCATAAGCTATGAGATTCCAACAGCTATAGTAGTTCTTTCTATTGTTATGATAACCGGTTCATTAAGTCTCGATAAAATAAGTGAAATGCAGACTGCATATTTCTGGAACTGGCATATCTTCGGCGGCGCCGGATTCGGTATTGCAAAATTTTTATTAATTCCCTTCATGGTTGTCGGTTTCATAATTATTTTTATCAGTACACTTGCCGAAGTAAACAGAACACCTTTCGACATTCCGGAAGCAGAATCCGAACTTGTTGCAGGATACTTTACGGAATATTGCGGAATGAAATGGGCAATGTTCATGCTCTCCGAATACGGTAATATGTTTGCGGTCTCTGCAATTGTTTCGATTCTATTTTTCGGAGGATATCATTCGCCGTTCGGGTATCTCGGAAATTCACTCGGAATAGAATGGCTAGTTCCATTCGAACAGGCCTTTTGGTTCCTTGCTAAAGGCTGGTTCTTCATCCTGATTCAGATGTGGCTGAGATGGACTTTACCCAGACTGCGTGTTGATCAGCTTATGAGTCTCTGCTGGAAATATCTGATACCTTATGCGTTCGTAAATTTAATTGTAATCGGAATTATTTCATTATTGTGATATTATGAAGCAATACTTCAAAAATACATGGCTCGGGATATATACCGTACTTGTCGGTATGAAAATTACTTTCAAACATCTGTTTACTCCTGCTGTTACAATTCAATATCCCGAAGTTAAACTCAAACTGCCCGAAAGAGAACGAAACAGGCTCTACGTAAACATGGACGATTGTATCGGCTGCGATCAATGCTCGCGTGCATGCCCTGTCAGCTGTATTGAGATTGAAACCGTAAAAAGTATCCCGGGAGAAGAACTTGGAGTTACATCCAACGGTAAGAAAAAAGCTTTATGGGTAACAAAATTTAATATCGATTTTGCAAAATGCTGTTATTGTCAGCTTTGTGTTTTCCCCTGCCCTACCGAATGTATTTATATGACGGATGTTTTTGAATTTTCTGAATACGACAGAAATAATCTTGTTTATAAATTCGCTTCATTAACTGAAGGTGAAGCCGAGGAAAAGAGAATTAATTTTGAAAAGTTTACAGCTGAAAAGGAAGCTCAGAAAGCAGCAGCAGCTGCTAAACCAAAAGACGAACAAAAACCGGCAAGTTAATAGATAGAATATGACACTCTACGATATAATATTTTTTCTCTTTGCAATTATTACAATCGCTTCTGCCTTTGTAGTAGTTACAACACGTAATATTGTTTACTCGGGTTTTTCACTTCTCTTCACATTTTTCGGAGTTGCCGGAATCTACGTTCTGCTCGGGGCCGATTTTCTTGCGATTGTTCAGATCATGGTTTATGTGGGAGGCATCTTAATTCTGCTCCTCTTCGGCGTTATGCTTACCAATAAGATTACCGATGTAGATATCAGAACCGGAACTGTTCACCTTCTGCCTGCTGCAATAGGTGTTGGAATTTTATTGGGTGCTCTTGTCTCCATAATGGTCTGGACTGAATGGAAATCTCAGCCTGGTGAAATCCCTGTTACTACGACGTATGCTATCGGAAAAGAACTGCTTACAAATTATGTGTTGATCTTTGAATTACTCGGAATGCTTTTGCTGGTTGCTCTTATCGGTGCAGCATCGATTGCACGGCGGGAAAAAGAATAAAATTGTAATTGTTATTCCGGTCGGATTCCGGAACAAAATAGAATTTAAGGAGAATTGAATTGTTACAGGTTGGATTAATACACTTTCTGGTAGTAAGTACAATTTTATTTTCATTGGGAATTTATGGAATTGTTACAAGAAAGAATGCTGTGATGGTTCTGATGGGAGTTGAGCTTATTCTGAATGCTGCCAATATAAATTTCGTTGCGTTTTCTAAATATGGAAATCTCGGAATCAACGGTCAAATTGTTGCTCTCTTTGTGATAATTCTCGCTGCTGCTGAAGCAGCTATTGCCCTTGCAATAGTTCTCAATATTTACAAGACATTTTCAAATGTAAACATAGATGAAATAGATAATTTAAAAGACTAGGTTATGACTGAATCCCTTTTAACTACGTTAACAATAATAACTCTATTTTTACCGCTTGCAGGATTTATTATTCTGCTTCTGCTGGGTAATAAAATCCCGAAATTATACTTCCTGGAAGTCGCAATCATTTCTTCGGCTTTTCTATTATCTGTGGCTATACTCTTTTACAAGCTCAATTATTTTATCGATCAGGATATCGTTGCTGCATTTAACTGGATTACAATTGGCGCCGCTCCCCTTTCCGGTGTAATAAATATTGAACTGGGGATAAAGATCGATAACGTTACTGCCATCATGCTTTTTGTAGTTAACCTCATCAGCATGCTGGTTCATCTCTTTTCGATCGAATATATGAAAGGCGACAAAAGATATACACTTTATTTCGCAAATCTCGGTCTCTTTACATTTTCGATGCTAGGAATTGTAGTTACGCATAATCTTTTAATGATGTACATTTACTGGGAGCTGGTCGGATTATCATCCTATCTGCTGATCGGTCACTGGTTCGAAAAGAAATCTGCTGCCGATGCCGCTAAAAAAGCTTTCATCGTAAACAGAATCGGCGATATCGGAATGTTTATTGGCATACTGATTCTCTTCACCAATTACAAAACTTTTACATTCGACACAATCTTTGCCCAGATTTCTCAAGGTAATCTCCCGTTCAACAGCGAAGCCTGGTTAACAGCAGCCGGTATATTAGTATTTATGGGAGCCGTCGGAAAATCCGCTCAATTTCCACTTCATGTCTGGCTGCCCGATGCTATGGAAGGTCCCACTCCGGTCAGTGCGTTAATACATGCCGCTACAATGGTTGCCGCGGGTGTTTATCTTGTTACCAGAATTTTTGTAATGCTAACTGCCGATGCAATGCTGGTTATTGCTGTAATAGGTGCATTCACAGCGCTTGTAGCTGCGACAATAGCGCTTACACAAAATGACATCAAAAAAGTTCTTGCCTATTCAACAGTGTCCCAGTTAGGGTATATGATAATGTCTCTCGGTGTCGGAGCTTACGTATTTGCATTCTTCCACCTGGTAACACATGCTTTCTTTAAAGCATGTATGTTCCTCGGTTCAGGATCGGTTATTCATGCAATGCACCACGAACAGGATATCCGCAATATGGGCGGACTCAGGAAAAAACTTCCGCTTACTTATGCTACTTTCCTGATATCAACTCTTGCGATCTCCGGAATACCGCTTACTTCAGGATTTTTAAGTAAGGACGGAATACTTGCCGGTACAATGGCATTCGGCAAGCTTACAGGTCACTGGCTCATTCCTGTTATCGGATTTACCGTAGCTGCTATGACGGCATTCTACATGTTCAGACTTGTAATACTCACTTTCCATGGCGAAGCCCGGGATCATCACAAATATGATCATGCACATGAATCACCCTGGGTTATGGTTGCGCCACTCGCTGTACTTGCGACTCTTTCAATTTTCTTCTGGTACACGCCTAATCCTATCTCCCCCGATGCTGGATGGTTCATGCAAGATTGGGTAAAGACCCCGCATACGGTAGTGCCTGAGAATACAAGATTCGAATTTATGCAGAGCGATCTGCCCGGCGTTGAATCTCACGGTGAAGTTGTTCACTCAAATTTATATACTGAAACTATGCACTGGGCTCATTACCCGGCTATGGCATTATCTATTATACTTGCAGGATTAGGAATTCTTTTTGCGTTCATTATTTATCAATGGAAAAAGATCAGTTCAGATAAAATGGCGGAGAAAGTTAAACCGCTTTATAATTTTTCACTAAACAAGTGGTATCTGGACGAAGCTTACGATGCAACCGCAATCAGCGGAACTCTTAGTTTTGCAAAAATCTTATCCTGGTTTGATAATAAAATTGTTGACGGTGCTGTAAACGGTTCCGCATGGCTCGGAAGGTTTATTTCTAACATAAGCGGTCTCTTCGATACATTCGTGATCGACGGATTCGTAAACTTCACTGCATTTCTGAGCGGATTTGTTGGATTTACTTTAAGAAAACTGCAGACAGGAAAAGTCCAGACATATCTTGTCTTTGTAGTTTTTGCGGTTATTCTGCTTTTATTGTTCTTTAAGCCATTTTGATTTTATAAAAATGATTTTGATAAACCATTCCGGATCTTAAGTTTCCACAATGCCCGGAAGTGTTCATAAAAAAATTAAAAATATAGGTTAGTCATTATGATGGGATTTCCGATATTAACATTTATCACGTTCCTCCCTGTCCTCGGGATGATAATTATTCTTTTCCTCAAGAAGGAACAAGCTAATACAATTAAGTATACTACTCTTATAATCACGGCCTTGCAGGTTGTGTTAGCCATTATCCTCTTAATAAATTATAATTATTCCGCCGCAGGAGTCTATGAAGAGAGGTCGTTCCAGTTCATAGAGAAGTTCAGATGGATTGAGATAAGCGGCATTTCATGGCTCGGTACTGTTAAGATCGATTACTTCATTGGTATCGACGGATTGAGTATGCCGATGGTTCTTCTTACAGCTCTTATTTCATTTATTGCAACAATTTCCTCCTGGAACATCAATCACTCACTTAAAGGTTATTTTGCACTCTTCCTGCTGCTCGATACCGGAATGATGGGTGTCTTTGTTGCCCTCGACTTTTTCCTCTTTTATATATTCTGGGAACTAATGCTGCTCCCGATGTACTTCCTGATCGGAATCTGGGGCGGACCAAGAAAAGAATATGCCGCAATAAAATTCTTCATTTATACTCTATTCGGAAGTATTTTCATTCTTCTTGTAATGATCGGCCTTTACTTCAGTACAACAGAAACATTAGCAGATGGTACTAAAGTCTTTACATTCAATATTTTACAATTGATGAATTCAGGGAATTACACAGCTGATGGAATACTATCTCCACTCAATCCTAATAATCTCAGGTTAATTGCATACCTTGCACTTTTCGTCGGCTTCGCAATTAAAATACCGATGTTCCCGTTCCATACATGGTTGCCCGACGCTCACGTTGAAGCACCCACCCCAATTTCTGTAATACTTGCCGGTGTGCTCCTTAAAATGGGAACCTACGGAATCCTCAGAATCAGCTACCCAATCTTCCCCGATATTACACGCGACCTGATGTGGTGGATAGCAATGTTCGGTATGGTTAATATTATTTACGGTGCGCTCGTCGCTCTTGCGCAGAAGGATTTCAAGAAACTTATTGCTTATTCGTCAGTCTCGCATATGGGTTATGTTTTGTTAGGTATGGCATCACTTACAACAACCGGTATCAACGGAGCGATATTCCAGATGTTCAATCACGGTACTATAACGGCAATGCTCTTCTTGATTGTTGGTGTTGTATACGACCGTGCTCATACAAGAGGTCTGAATGATTTCGGCGGACTAGCTACCCAGATGCCAGTCTACACCGTATTTGTTACAGTTGCATTCTTTGCAGCAATCGGTTTACCGAGTATGAGCGGATTTATTTCAGAAGCACTCGTGTTTGTAGGAGCGTTCGGAGTTGAAAGTATACGAATTCTTACAATGCTTTCCACTCTCGGAATTCTGCTTGGTGCCGGCTATATGCTCTGGACATTACAAAGAATTTTCTTCGGTCCATTGAACGAAAAATGGGCTTCACTCAAGGATATTGAATTCAGGGAATATGTAATGTTTATACCTCTAACAATCGTTATTATTTTCCTGGGCGTATATCCGTCTGCTATGCTCGATATTATGAATACTTCGGTAAATACATTAGTAAACTTTTTACATACAAATTTCACAGCAACTTCAATAAACGGATTTTAGTTTAGAGAATGGAACTTAACAATTTATATCAATCGATCAACCTGATCCTTCCGGAAATCGTTTTATCTGCGGGACTTATAATTCTTGTACTTGCAGACCTGATCTTTCATAAAGACAAACGGTTGATTCCCTATATCGCCGGAATCGGTATTGCTGTAACCGGTGCTTTTGTAATTAACCAATTCAGTATTTCCGGATTCGGTTTCCAATCCTCTAATCAATCGATAAGAGATTACGGATTAATTACAGTTGATTCTTTCGGTGTGTTTTTCAAACTGATTGTAATCGCCTCTTCCCTTCTAATCCTTTTCTTCTCCATTTCTTCCGATGAGATACAGAAAATTCAGGGACGAATTGGGGAATATTACGCTCTGATTTTCGGAATGATACTGGGCATGCTCTTTTTAATTTCGGCAACCGATTTAATTCTGATCTATCTTTCGCTTGAATTACTTTCTCTTTCATCATATGTACTTGCCGGATTTACCAAACTGCGGGACAGAAACAGTGAAGCATCACTTAAATATTTAATCTACGGATCGGTTTCATCAGGTTTGATGCTCTTCGGAATCTCAATAGTTTACGGAATGACAGGAAGTACTAATCTTTATGTAATCAATTCGCTGATCCAGGGACCGCATATCAATCTATTTACACTATCCTTCTCAATTATTTTGATACTTGCCGGAATCGGATATAAAATTTCATCAGTCCCTTTCCATTTCTGGACTCCGGATGTTTACGAAGGCGCCCCGATAACAATTACTGCATTTCTTTCTGTAGCTAGCAAAGCTGCTGGATTTGCTCTGCTGATCCGCTTCGTAAAAACCACATTTGTTTCCTACATAGATGAAAACGGAAACTGGTCTTTAATCGACGTTTTCGACTGGCAGTCAATTCTAATTGCCATCTCAATTCTGACAATGACACTCGGTAATTTCTCGGCCCTGTGGCAGAGTAATCTCAAACGAATGCTTGCCTATTCAAGTATTGCCCATGCAGGATATATTTTACTTGGTCTTGTGGTCTTTTCCAACCAGGGACTCCTTGCAATCCTGATCTATTTTATTGTTTATCTTATTATGAATCTTGGCGCATTCCTTGTTGTTATGTTAATTGCCAACAAGACAAATTCCGAAGAGATAGATGATTATGACGGACTCGGATATACTTCACCACTCTTAGGAGTCGCACTATCAATCTTCCTGATATCATTAACAGGATTACCGCCTACAGCCGGATTTATCGGCAAGCTTTATCTTTTTATTGCACTTGTAGACGCAAAGATGATTGTTGTAGCAATAATTGCTTTGTTAAATTCCGTTGTCTCCCTTTATTACTATGTAAGAGTGTTAAAACATATGTACCTTACAAAACCGGGAGAATCAACTCCGGCTATTATTCCATCTTTCGGGAACAGGATTCTCGTGCTCGTACTGGTTATTCCGGTATTGGTTTTCGGAATCTATTTTACGCCGATGGTCGATCTGGCAAAAAGCTGTCTGGTAATTCTGGGTCTATAAGAACTTAATTACAATTCTTGCGTTTTTATCTCAGCTTTTTTACTTTTTCCCTCAATTAAATTAGTTTGAGTCTTTTTCTTCATTTTTTAATCTAATCCTACTAAATCAACGAAAGGAATTATCATGGAATATTTGAACGAATTGAAATCGAACAAAGAGATTTTCATCAATTTTATGAAAGAGAAATACCCGGTCTACAACAATTCGAATATTTTTTTAAGGGATGTTTTATATGCAGTAAAGAGTTATTTCGAAAGAAAGGAGAAATTTCTGCGTTATTCAGAGTGTGAAAAGATTGCAATTGAATTCACCGATTTCCTTGAACAAACAAATGAAATAAAAAAAGTCGGAAATAATACTTGGAAAGTGAATTTTTTAGTAAATAAGGTTGTTAATAGTTCAGAAGCTGCGATAAATTAAAGGATCTAAATATGAGCTCGGCATCTGCAATTCAAAATGATATTGAAATCACGGAAAAAGCGGTCAAACAGATAAATAGAATAAAAGAAGAGAACGCTATCCCTTCAGATTTTGCACTACGGGTTGGAGTTAAAGGCGGTGGTTGTTCAGGATTAACTTATCAGCTCGGCTTTGATGGGGAATTGAAGGAAGGCGATACTGTTATCGAAAAAGAGGGTATTAAAATTTATGTAGACGGCAAGAGCCTTTTTTATTTATCCGGCACTACACTCGATTTCAGCGATGGTCTTAATGGTCGAGGATTTGTATTCAATAATCCCAACGCGACAAAAACCTGCGGTTGCGGTGAATCTTTCGGAGTATAAAATGAAGAGAAGAAACTTTATCACATCGCTCGGTCTTATGACTATAGCAGGCGGTATGACTAAAATAGAAGGTATTACAAACAAATTAAATCAAAAAATAGATTGGAGTAATAAAATGAGTAAGTTTGAATTAGCACCACTTCCGTATGCTTTTAATGCACTTGAACCGCATATAGATTCTAAAACTATGGAAATACATCACGGTAAACATCACGCTGCTTATGTTAACAACCTGAATAAAGCCCTTGAGGGGAATGCAGACCTGTCAGGAAAGACTCTCGAAGAAATGTTCAGCATGATGTCCAAACTCCCTGCCGCTATCCGTAATAACGGCGGTGGCCATTATAACCACGAAATGTTCTGGAATATTATGGGCCCCAATAAAGGCGGTCTTCCAACCGGTTCTCTTGCCGACGCAATTAACGGCACATTCGGTTCATTCGATAAATTCAAAGATCTTGTAAATAATGCGGGCGCTACCCGTTTCGGTTCAGGATGGGCATGGCTGGTTGTTTCCGACGGAAAACTTGTAGTCTCTTCTACACCGAATCAGGATAATCCATTAATGGACGTTGCCGATGTGAAAGGATTCCCGGTACTAGGAATTGACGTTTGGGAACATGCGTATTACCTCAATTACCAGAACCGCAGACCTGATTACCTGAATGCATGGTGGAATGTTGTTGACTGGGATGCAGTTGCAAAGAGATTCGCTTCAGTTAAATAAGAAGAAAACAATAATCTATAATAAAAAACCCCGTGCATGCGGGGTTTTTTATTTGAATCTGTATTTTTTACTTCACTTAATTTCCGGCAAATTTAATTCTGTTAAGTGCTCTCTGCAATGAAGCTTCAGCCCTTACTTCATCAATCTTCTCTCTGTTCTTATTAGCAATTCTCTCCTTTGCTCTTTCAAGCGATCTTGCAGCACGCTCAATATCAATATCCTCTTTCGATTCAAAACTATCGGCCAGAACTAGGATTTTATTAGCAAGAACCTCTACTGTACCTCCGCCGGTAGCGTATTCGGATTCTTTATCATTCAGATCAACAATTTTAATTCTGCCGATTTCAAAAGTACTTAGTAAAGGAGCGTGATTAAAAAGGACCTGAAAGTTTCCAAGCGTACCTGGTAGGGAGATCGATTTAACCTTGCCGGCGAATGCCGATTTAGACGGAGTAATTATTTCAACATTCAGTTCTTTTATCATGCCAGGGTCTTCGCTTTTTCAACGGCTTCTTCAATTGTACCGACATACATAAATGCCTGCTCTGGAAGATTATCGTGCTTTCCTTCGAGTATCTCCTTAAAGCTTCTGATTGTATCCTCGAGCTTAACGTATTTACCCGGGAATCCTGTGAACTGCTCTGCAACATGGAAAGGCTGACTTAAAAATCTCTGGATTCTTCTTGCCCGACGGACGGTCACCTTATCGTCGTCGGAAAGTTCATCCATTCCAAGAATATTAATAATATCCTGAAGGTCTTTATAAGCCTGTAGAATCTCTTTTACCTGTTTAGCGACTGAATAGTGTTCGTTACCAACTATATCCGGCTGTAGAATTCTAGAAGTTGAATCAAGAGGGTCTACCGCGGGATAAATTCCAAGCTCGGAAATCTGCCTGCTCAACACAGTTGTTGCGTCGAGGTGCGAGAATGCAGTTGCGGGAGCCGGATCCGTTAAGTCGTCCGCAGGTACGTAAATCGCCTGAACTGAAGTGATCGATCCTTTTGCAGTTGAAGTAATCCTCTCCTGTAATTCTCCCATTTCAGTTGCCAGATTCGGCTGATATCCAACTGCCGAAGGCATACGGCCTAACAGAGCGGAAACTTCCGAACCTGCCTGTGTAAAACGGAAAATATTATCGATAAATAATAATACGTCTCTTCCCTCTTCATCTCTGAAATATTCTGCAATAGTAAGGCCGGTTAATCCAACTCTTAAACGGGCTCCCGGCGGTTCATTCATCTGTCCGAATACCAGCGCTGTTTTCGGTAATACACCCGATTCCTTCATTTCGAGCCAGAGGTCGTTTCCTTCTCTAGTTCTTTCACCTACACCTGCAAATACCGAATAACCGCCATGCTGCTTTGCAATATTGTGAATCAGTTCCTGAATAATAACTGTCTTGCCTACACCTGCGCCTCCGAACAGTCCTGTCTTACCTCCTTTTGTATAAGGTTCCAGAAGGTCGATTACCTTTATACCGGTTTCGAACATTTCCTGTTTTGTAGTAAGATTTTCGAACTTAGGAGAGTGGCGGTGAATACCGTAACGTTTTTTCGTTTTAATATCTGTTCCTAGTCCATCGATCCCTTCTCCAATTACATTAATAAGTCGGCCGAGAGTTTCGGGTCCAACAGGAACGGAGATCGGTTCGCCGGTATCGAAAGCCTTCATACCTCTGACCAGTCCATCCGTTGAATCCATAGCAACGGTTCTAACCCGGTTTTCGCCGAGGTGCTGCTGGACTTCAACAATCAATTCCTGGTCCTTCCCCTCCAGATCTTTTCTTGGAATTTTGATTGAATTATAAATATTTGGAAGCTTTCCGCCTTCAAAATCTATATCGATTACAGGTCCGATAACCTGAATGATTGTACCTTGATTCAGTCCCATTTTTCTCCCTAAAATTCAAAATTTTGCGTGTAAAATTAGAAAGAAATGAGCTTATTTCCAAAGTGATATACTGTTATTCTGAAGGCATTTTTAACGATAAGGGGAAGTTGAATTAACTAATTTTTACAGAAGAATCAGATATTCGGCACCCTGTTCCTGAATGTAACCCTGAATTTTGAACCGGATCCTTTTTCACTTTCAACTTCTATTTCGGCATTATTAAGTTCACAGTAATTTTTAACGAGCGCCAATCCCAAACCATTCCCTTCGAAGGATCTCGTATATCCGTGTTCCTCCTGGACGAACGGCTCAAAAATTCTTTCAAGGAAATCTCTATTCATGCCGATACCGGTATCTTTAATTTCAACAATTTTTTCCGAGGCTTGATTTTCAAAAAGCCTGATCGAAATTTTACCGGCATCTGTATATTTAATTCCATTATCAATCAGGTTTGCAAAAATCTGCATAACGCTATATTCGTCGGCTTCAATTATAGGATTCTCAGTTTCACAGATGTACTCAATCGTAAGCTTTTTGCTTTGAGCAAGATGAAGATATTCGATCTGCAGTGATTGCAGTATGTCGGTATCCAGATTTATCTCCTTATACACAGGTCTGTAAGCACCGGTCTGGAGTTCAGACATATTAAGTATCAGATCGACTGTTCTAATCATCCGGTGTGATGCGCGTGCTATGCTTGAAAAAAGTCCGAGTACTTCCTCATCTATAAAGCTCTCCACTTCATCCTTAATCAACTGTGCGTTGCTGGACATAATATTTATAGGAGTTCTGATTTCATGTGAGATCTGCGCCAGAAATTCTGTTTTTAATCTTTCGGAAGCTTCAGCCCTTTCTTTAGCTCTAATAATCTCTTCTATCATATTCTTCTTTTCAGTTACATCCTCTTTCAATGCTATGAAGTTGGTTGTAATTCCTTCTTCGTTTATCACGGGTGAAATTATCTGATGCTCCCAGAAGAGTTCTCCCTTCTTGTTTTTATTTAGAATTTCTCCCTCCCAATCTTTGCCGGACAGAATTGTCTCCCATAAATTTTTATAAAATTCAGGCGGGTGGTGTTTAGAACTGAATACTCTTGTATTCTGACCTATTACCTCTTCTATACTGTAACCGGTCGATTTTGTAATGCTCGGATTTGTATAGACAATTTTGCCGGAAGTATCGGTAATAATAATTGTGAGGGGACTCTGATGAATTGCCCTTGCCAGAACCAGCAGATCCTCTTCAGCTTTCTTCCTCTGGATATATAATGAAAGCTGGTTGGCTATTACCTCGAAGATTTTCTGACTCGTTTGATCATAAGCATTGCGGTCGTGATAATTCTGGATTACTACAGCCCCGATAACTTTGCTGTTTATTTTGAGCGGAGCTCCAAGCCAGACTTCGGGCAAGGAACCAACAAGTTCTATTGCACCTTTATTACTCAATTCAATTATCTCATTTTTAGTAAGCAGGAGTGTTTTTGATTGATTGATCAAATACCCCGTCAAAGATTTTTTTGCCGACCAGGTTCCGATCTCATCCTTTTCATCTCTGTCCAGATCAGCTTTAAGAGTATCTGTTTTCTCATCATAGAATGCGACAAAGAAATTTTTCGTATCCATTAATTGAGAAAGTTCCTTTCGAACCATTGCAAAAAGCTCTGCTGTTTTAATAGAGGTTGTTACAGCATTGGCAATATTATACTGAATCTGCTGAATAAGTTGAGAACGTTTAAATTCGGTTATATCCTGGACGGCTCCCTGAATCCCTTTAAGCCTGTTTTTTTCATTATCCCAGACCGGTTTAGCATAGACACGGACCCAGACAACACTTCCGTTTTTGTGGATTGTTCTTACTTCTGTAACGGCATTTTCGTTTTTAAACAATTTCTGCATCGCCTTATTATCAACTTCAATATCTTCGGGGTGGAGCATCGACATCCAACCTCCTCTTTCCCTGTATTCTTCGAATGAGTAACCGGTCAGCTTTTCGAATGCACCGCCAAACCAGTTATGAACCAGTTTGCCTTCTTCACTAAGCGATGTAGAAAAAAGGTAATCCATCGTAAGATTTGAGATTGCTCTGAACAATTCTTCGTCAGCTTTTAATTTTATCTCCGCTTCTTTCTTATACGTAATATCTTCCATAACCCCGAATACTTTATTAGTTTCTTTATCGTATTCGGCAACCGAGTGAATATTAAGAATCTTGCCATCCCCCCGTTTGATTTTGAATTCGACATCATATGGTTCATTATTCTGGATAAGGTTTAGAAGAGCTTTGTTCAATTCTTCACGGTATTCCGGAAGAGGTATTTTCTGAATATCGGATAATTTCCAAGAATCCCTGTTGACACCGTATATTTTCTGAGCTCCATCCGAACCGTAGATCAGACCCGTGTTTAAATCAATCTCCCAGTTTCCGGTACCGGCAATCGATTCGGCCCGCTTAAGTTTGGCTTCGCTTTCTGCAAGCAGACGCTGCTTCTCCATTTCTTTAGTCTGGTCCCTGAAAATCAGGACGGAACCGATCACTTCACCTTTCTCATCAATTATTGGTGCACCGCTGTCAGAAACAGGGATCTCATTTCCCGACTTAGAAATAAGTATGGCTGAAGATTCACGGCCTGTATTTGAATCCGGTTTTTGTATAAACCGTAGACGGCTTTCAGAACGGATTCTTTTACTGTCATCATAAACAGTATAGACATCATCCAGCAAACTATTTTTTGCATCAGATTCCGGCCATCCGGTAAGATATTCGGCAACCCGGTTCATCTGCTGAACTCTACCTTCAGTATCTGTGGTTATAACACCGTCCCCGATACTATAAAGAGTGGTGCGGAACAGCTTTTCGTTCTGTTTGATTGTATGAAATGCTTTCTTCTTCTGTTCCTGATCCAGTAGTATTTTGCTTATCAGCATACTAATCAGCGGATAGATTGCAATAATTGTGAATGCAAGTGATTTTAATGTCGGTAAAATATTCTTTGACGGAAGCGTGAATACTAGCAGCAGCATTATAATATGTACAATTAATCCGAGCAGATAAAAGTCGAGATTATCAATTGACTTTGCAGATCTCTTCTTCTTAAGGAAAAGCGCCCCTATAAGAAACGAAGAAAGGATCGTACCAATCCCCATGTAGATCCCGGGACCGCCTGCAAAAACTCTGTAGACGAGCGGTGGGATAAGAGAAATAATTCCCGATACCGGACCGAAAAAAAATGTACAGAGACTTATTGCAATTGTTCTACCGTCGAAAAAAATACCTTTCTCAAGTTCGAATGGATTTAGCATTCCAATAAATGCCGCTGTGCCGAAGAGTATTCCCTGTAGAATCTTCGCTGTTAAATCTTCTCTATCGAATTTTTCATTTATAAATCCGGAAAGAATAATCATCGCCACAAGCAGAGAAAGGCTATATATAAGTTCAATTACTATCATCTATCACTAATATAATTTACGAAATGAAAAAAACAATTATAACAGATTTTAAAAACTGCAAATCTGACCTGTATAAAATCTGTCTTCCAGAATTCCTATTTAGATAATAATAATTACCGGGCTGATATTATGTTAGACCCGTCACTTTTATCACTTTATTATCGGATATCCAAGTAAAATTTTTCAATCACTTTTAGGAATATTTTTTACTCTGATAGTCAAGTTTGATATGAATTCAAGGTCTCGAAAAGAGACCTTGAATAAATGTGGGCATTCTTATTAAGTGATAGGATCAGGAATTTGCAGTTATCACATCTGCCAGTTCCATCCCCTTTTCCATTGCAGATTTATTAAGAGGAATCAGTTTATGATATCTTTCCGGCAGAACTTTCTTTAATCCTTCGAGCGCACTTTCGAAAGTTATAACAGGTTTCTTTTTAAGAAGCGCACCGAGTATAATCATATTCATTACTTTGGAATTATTCAGTTTTGTTGCTTCATTAGCAGCTTCGATCGGAACAATCTCAATATCGGTTCTTGTTGGAGGATTTAGAATTGTACTGGCTTCATAAATTAAGAGTCCTCCGGATTTTACTGCCTGTTCAAATTTATCGAGCGAGGGCTGATTAAGTGCAATTACAGTATCGAACTTTGTAAGTATCGGTGAACTGATTCTGGTATCGCTGATAATTGCGATACAGTTTGCTGTTCCGCCTCTCATTTCCGGACCGTAAGAAGGCATCCAGCTTACTTCTTTACCTTCGATTACTCCGCCGTAACAGAGGATCTGACCCATCGACAATACACCCTGACCTCCGAATCCTGCAATGATAATTTCTTCTGTCATATCAATTCTCCTTATCCGCCTTGGGCGGGTTCTGTGGTACTTTAATATCTCCGAGCGGATAGAATGGAAGCATATTCTCCTCCATCCATTTATTCGATTCAACCGGTGTCATTTTCCAGTTGGAAGGACAGTTGGAAACTATTTCAACAAAACTCAAACCTTTCTTCAATTCCTGGTACTTGAATCCGTTCATAATAGCTTTCTTAGCTTTGCGGACATTGTTCGGAGTATTAACTGCAACGCGTGTACAGTAATAAACTCCGGGGAGCTGCGCAACTAATTCCGTAATCTTAAGCGGATTTCCCATTACTTCTATTTCTCGGCCGAACGGTGTTGTAGTAGATTTCATACCGACGAGTGTAGTAGGCGCCATCTGTCCGCCTGTCATACCATAAATTCCGTTATTAATAAAAACTATCAGAATGTTTTCGCCCCGGTTGCACGTATGAAGAGTTTCACCTGTCCCGATTGCAGCAAGGTCTCCGTCACCCTGATACGAGAAGACGTATTTATCGGGGAGGACTCGTTTAATACCTGTAGCAACTGCAGATGCTCGTCCGTGAGCCGCTTCGGTCATGTCGATATTTAAATAATTATATGCGAATACGGAACATCCTACGGGCGCAACACCGATCGTTTTATCCTGAATTTTTAACTCGTCTATAACCTCTGCTATAAGCCGGTGAGCGACGCCATGACCGCAGCCAGGACAGTAGTGCATCGGGGTATCAGTCAGAGTTTCGGGTTTTTCGTAAACGAGGTTATCACTTGTGCAGACACTCTCTTCTGCAATCATATTCTCGTAGTGTTTTTCCTCTTCTATCATTCTCTTCTCGTTCATACCATTTCTCCTACATGAATTTCTTCTATCTTTTTTAATATCTCTTCCGGAGTCGGAATAATTCCGCCCATCCTTCCGATAAAATCAACAGGGATTTTTCCGTTAACTGCAAGCCGGACATCTTCAACCATCTGCCCTGCATTCATTTCTACTGTTAAAAATCCTTTTACTTTATCAGCCAGCTGATTCAATACGGTGTATGGATAAGGGAATAATGAAATGGGTCTGAAAACTCCGACCTTAATTCCTTTCTCTCTGGCAAGGCTTGCTGCTTTCTCACAAATTCTTGCAACCAATCCGAATGCTACAAGAACAAGTTCAGCATCTTCGCAGCCTGTCATTTCATAGCGGATCTCTTCTTCTACAATCTGTTTATATTTTTTCTGAAGATGAATATTTATTTCCTGCATTTTATCCGGCTGTATATGAAGCGATGTGATAATAGATCTTTCTCTATCTTTTGTTTTACCGGTAGTTGCCCACGAATAAATTTCGTTGGTTCTCTCCATCTGCGGAAAAAGCTCTACCTTTTCCATCATCTGTCCAAGCGCACCATCGGCGAGAATCATAACAGGATTAAGCCATTTGAATGCAAGTTCGAATCCGAGTTTAACATGGTCCACCATTTCCTGAACTGTGGAAGGGGCAAGAACTATCAGTCTATAATCACCGTGGCCGCCTCCTTTAACTGCCTGGAAATAATCACCCTGCGATGGCTGAATTGTTCCTAATCCCGGGCCGCCTCTCACAACATTCACAAGCAGACACGGAAGTTCGGCGCAGGCAATGTATGAGATCCCTTCCTGCATAAGACTTATTCCGGGTGATGAGGAGGAAGTCATAACTTTTTTTCCTGTACCGGCCGCACCATAGATCATATTGATTGAAGCAACTTCACTTTCCGCCTGCAGAACAACCATTCCGGTTCTTTTCTTGGCTTCGTTAGCAAGGTATTCCAGTACTTCCGATTGTGGAGTAATCGGATAGCCGAAATAAGCATCGCATCCGGCACGGATTGCTGCTTCTGCGAGAGCTTCATTCCCCTTCATTAATCTTAATTCTTTCATGATTGCACCGTTACTGTTATGTCACCGGTTACATTACTTATGGTTGCTATCTGTTCTTTTTTCTTATCTGTTTTCCTGTAGACTTTAATAATGCCTTCAGGGCAAACGAGCGCGCAGTTAGTACAACCTGTACAATTATCTTCTATTTTGACCACATAATGATAACCCTTGGAATTTAATTTACGGGAGAGTTCAAGGGATTCCTGCGGACAGGCTGCAACGCAGAGTTCACACCCTTTACACTTCTCGAGATCAATTAAAATATCCCCTTTTACTTTTGCCATTTGTTACCTCATCAGTTATTTAAAACGAAAAAGGTTATAGATTATCTATAACCCTTCGGGTGAATTACAATTTTTTTTATTTCGATTAGAATTCTTGGCATTCTGCTCTGTTTTTCTTGCTGAAAATATAGAAACTTACGTGCCAAAAAGTGAAACGGATTACCAATTATTACTGATGAAAAATAAGGATTATTTATTAAAAAACGGGTGTGATTTCCTGAGTTTCTTAATTTGAATAAAGACCAATTCTCTGGTTTTCAGTAATGAGAATTATTCAGGATTTTCGTAAAAAGAGTGAGAAAATCGGAATTATTTGATTATTGAATCGGAAACTGTCAAACCAGTTCAGCATGTTTATCTGCATGATATGAGCTCCTGACTAAAGGCGATGATTCAACAGCCTTAAGACCGGTCTTCAGACCGAAAACTTTGTATGACTGAAATTCATCGAGCGTTACGAACCTGTGAACAGGTAAATGGTTTTTTGTCGGCTGAAGATACTGCCCTATCGTCATTATCTCGCAACCATGATCATACAAATTCTTAATTAATTCGAATACTTCCTCTTGGGTTTCTCCGATTCCTACCATAATTCCGCTTTTAGTACGTAAGCCTTTATCTTTAAACCATCTTATTAACTCAAGGCTCCGTTCATATTTCGCCTGTGGTCTTACAGCATGATAAAGCCGTTGAACGGTTTCAAGATTATGGTTGAGAATATCGGGAGGATTTTTCATAATAATTTCAAATGATTCTTCTTCACCTTTAAAATCCGGTATCAGAATTTCAATCGTTGTCTGAGGCATTTTTTCGCGGATCAATCGGACTGTCTCTGAAAATATTGAAGCGCCGCCGTCTTTCAATTCATCCCGGTTAACCGATGTTATGACGGCATGGCGGAGTCCCATCGACTCAACTGATTCTGCAACTCTGCGCGGTTCATCGAGATCGAGTTCTGTAGGCATACCGACTTTAACATTACAGAAGCCGCAGCTTCGTGTACACGTATCGCCGAGGATCATAAATGTGGCTGTCTTTCTGTTCCAGCACTCTGCAAGATTTGGGCATTTAGCTTCCTCGCAAACAGTATTAAGTTTGCTTTTTCGCATCAGCTCGAAAACCTTTTTATAATTTTCTCCGCTCGGCAATCTAACTTTCAGCCAGTCGGGTCTCTTACCTAATTCAGGCCTTTCTTTCTCAATCTCTTCCGCAAATTTTTTCTGATGTTGATTAATCATTTTCCGTCCCGCTATTTTCGATCTTGATCCTGTTCCTGATCTTGATCCTGTTCCTGATCTTGATCCTGTTCCTGATCTTGATCCTGTTCCTGATCATGATCCTGTTCATAATCTTGTTTTTCTTAAACTAAACGATGTTAGTGTCAAAATTTTCCAGTGTATCTTTAACCGATTTAAGGAATTTTCCGCCTAGCATTCCGTCTACAAGCCTGTGATCGTGACTCAGAGAAAGGTACATCATCGGTTTAATCGCAATATGTTCCATTCCGTCGATCTCAACCACAACCGGTTTCTTAGTAACGGCACCGACTCCGAGAATTCCGACTTCGGGCTGATTGATAATCGGCGTTCCGAAAAGCGATCCGAATACACCGTAATTGGTAATAGAGAATGTGCCGTCCATTATATCATCCGGAACAAGCTTCTTTGTGCGCGAGCGGTTGCCAAGATCCGTAATCGCTTTGCCTAATCCGCGAATATTTTTTTCGTCCGCATTCTTGATGTTAGGTACAATAAGTCCGTTCGGCTCCACGGCAACGGCAATTCCGAGGTTGATATAATTTTTAACAACGATGTTATTACCGTCTATCGAAGCGTTCATCATGGGGTACTCTTTCAAGGCTTTTATTGCAGCATAAGTAATAAATGCCATGTACGTAAGTTTCAATCCTTCCTTCTGAAGGAATTCATTCCGGTGCTTCTCAATAAAATTATGAATTCTCGACATATCAACTTCTATCATGGCAGTAACGTGAACGGAAGTATCTCTGCTGTTGACCATATGATACATAATCCTCTGCCGGATATTATCCATCGGAATCAGTTTAACACGCTCACCATGAGAGAATGATGGCTGTTCAAATTTCTGTTCGGCCTGCGGTTTGATCTGATCAACTTTGAATTCGACTGCGGACTTGCCCGACCTTTTATTCTGCAGATAGTTTATCACATCATTCTTGGATACTCTTCCTCCAATTCCGGAACCCTGAATCATTTCAAGTTCAGCCATCGAAATTCCTTCGGTACTTGCGATGTTGAGTACAAGCGGAGAATAAAACCTGCTGCCTGACTGGGCTTGCGGTGCCTGCTGGGTTTTGGAAATAGTCTGCTGAACTGTTTCCGCCGGCTTTTCAATTTTTTTCTCCTGAACCGTTTCCTTAACGGCTTCTTTCGGTTTGGAGATTCCGGTTGTAGTAAGAATTCGTGCAACAGCTACTCCGACTTCAACCGTATCATTTTCTTTAAAAAGAACTTCAGAGATTGTGCCGTCTACAGGCGAAGGGACTTCTGTATCAACTTTATCGGTGCTTATTTCGAAAATTATCTCGTCTCTTTTTACTGAATCGCCCGGTTTTTTATGCCATTTGATTATCGTTCCTTCCATAACGGATTCACCCATTTTGGGCATCGGAACATCTACGAGATCGCCGCCTACCTGAGTAGTTGATGGAATCTCCTCTTTCTTCTCCTCTTTCGGAAGCGGTGCAGATTCTCCATCGGTATCAATAACGGCTACCACCGAGCCGACTTCAACGGTCTCCTGTTCAAAAACTTTTATATCTACCAGAACTCCGTCCTCCGGACTGGGTATTTCGGTATCGACTTTATCGGTACTGATTTCATAAATAATCTCGTCTTTCTTAACACGGTCCCCTTTTTTCTTATGCCACTTAATGAGAGTACCTTCATTAATACTCTCCCCCATTTTCGGCATCACAATTTCAACTTTCATTTTTTCTCCCTTGTAATTCCTCTTTCCGTTTTGGCTGAACGAAGAATCTCAAAATTGAATATCAAAAAATATTTTTTCTGATTTTAGTATTCCAGCAATTGTTTTACTTCTCTGTAAATTCTATCCCGCGTAGGCAGCACCGCATATTCCAGAGTAGGCGCGTAAGGAATAGGTGTATCCTTTGCTGCGATTCTTTTTACAGGACCATCGAGAGACTGAAAACAGTTTTCCGTAATTAGTGCGGCGATCTCGGCTCCGAATCCGCCGGTGAGAGTATCTTCGTGAATCACAATTACCTTGCCCGTTTTCTTAACAGATTTATAAATAGCATCAACATCGAGAGGTGCGATTGTCCTCAGATCGATTATTTCGACCGAGTAGCCTTCCTCTTCAAGTTTTTTAACCGCGAAATTCGATTCGTGCACCATTGCGCCGTATGTAATGATAGAAAGATCGGAACCTTCCTTAACTACTTTCGCTTTACCGAACGGGACCAGATAATCCGCATCCGGTTCCGGAGATGTTGAATAACTCTGCCGGTACAAACCTTTATGCTCCAGGAACAGAACAGGATCATTAAGACGTAAAGATGTTTTAAGCAGGCCTTTCGCGTCTGCGGCATTGGATGGATAAGCAATTAAAATCCCCGGCATATGGGCGAAGAAGCTTTCGATATTCTGACTGTGGTACAATCCGCCGTGAATGTAACCGCCAACAGCAACTCTGGTCACTACTGGAGCTTCGAAGAGATTGTTCGAACGGTAACGGTACATTACTATCTCATCGCGGAACTGCATAAACGCGGGCCAGATATAATCCCCGAACTGAATTTCGACGCACGGCTTCAATCCTGCCAGAGCCATTCCGGTTGCAACTCCTACTATGCTCGCTTCCGCAAGAGGAGAATTGAAGACTCTATCGTTTCCGAATTTTGTTGAGAGTCCTTTAGTTGCAGTAAAGACTCCTCCCTTCCCGTCTGCAACATCCTCACCGAAGACAAAGATCTTATCGTTACGGTCCATCTCCTCGCGTAAAGCGTGGTTGATAGCATCCACCATTACAACCGGACTTCCTTCATGCATCAGCTTTTCGTATTCGAGACGGTCGCGCTTTCCTGATTCATCCAGAACATATAATTCGGCAGTCTTTGGATCCGGCTCGGACTGTTTTAATGCCCAGTCGGCTGCTTCTGTAACATGGTCGTTAATTTCTTTTTTAAATTCTTCGTAAGCCAGTTCTGTAAGAACGCCTTTGCTGATAAGTTTTTCCGCAAACATTCTGATCGGATCCTTCTTCAAATCCTCCTGAAGGGAATCATCTGGACGGTATTTCTTCTGATCATCCGATGATGAATGCGAAAACAATCTCACTACATGTGCTTCGACAAGAGCGGGACCTTTACCCTGGCGTGCATACTTGAATGCCGATTGAGCGACTGCATGGACCTGCAGGAAATCTGTTCCGTCCACTTCCATTCTCAATAAATTCTCGTATCCTTTCATCATTTCAGAGACCGAGGCATTTTTTCCGCCTGTCTGATCCTGAACCGGAACAGAGATAGCCCACCTGTTATTCTGAATTACGAATACTACCGGAAGCTTTTCGCGCGAAGCCCAGTTAACCGCTTCGTGAAATTCACCCTGAGAAGTCGTTCCTTCACCGGCACTAACGTAAACAACTCCATTGATTCCTTTCTTTTTCATTGCAAGGGCAGTACCTACCGCCTGAAGAAATTGAGTGCCTGTAGGACTCGACTGAGTAGGAATGTTTGCTTCTTTAGAAGACCAGTGACAAGGCATCTGGCGTCCGCCTGTTAAAGGATCGTCAGCTTTGCCGAGGAACGCGAGGAAGAGATCCTCCGGCTTTGTTCCCACTGAAATTGAAAAGCACATGTCGCGGTAATAAGGATAAGCCCAATCAACACCCTTCTGCATTGCTAGCCCGAAAGCCACCTGAGTTGCCTCGTGACCGGCACCGGAGATTAGAAAGAATGCTTTACCCTGTTTGATAAGCGTCATTACTTTATTGTCGATCGACCTTGAAACGCTCATTATCCTGAGTGCGTTCATCAATTCATCTTTGGTCATACCGCCGAATGAATCAATCTTGCCCGTAGGAGTTTTTCCGTTTGATTTATCGATTACCGCTTCTGTTTTTTCTTTTGCCATCGATTTACCTCTGTTTTTTTGTCCAGGTGTTTTTCCAGTAAAATAAATTTACCGTTAATTCACAAAGACTCTAAGTAAGAGTGATTAATGTTTTTAAATAACCTTCTTTTTCACGGGTTGTAAAATGATCGTAGCCGAAGACTTTCTTAAAATTATCAACAAGCTTTTCTTTCACTTCGGTTAGACTGATTTCTCTGCCTAGTTCTTTTTGCAAAGATGTTACTTCTTTATCTCTAATACCGCAGGGAATTATTCCGCCGAAATAATTAAGGTCGGTATTAATATTAAACGCGAATCCGTGCATTGTAATCCACCTGCTCACTTTAATTCCGATTGCGGCAATCTTCCTCTGACCGATCCATACACCCGTATACTTCGGATTACGTTCCGTCTTTATTCCGTATTCAATACACGTCATCATTATTACTTCTTCTAGACCGCGCAGATATTCATGAGTATCCTGTTTCCAGTCGTTCAGGCTGATAATCGGGTAGCCTACAATCTGCCCCGGACCGTGATATGTAATATCGCCGCCCCTGTCGATCTCGTAAACATTAACTCCGAGTTCCTTTAGCTGTTCTTCATTGCTGATCAGATTCTCTTTGTCAGCAACTTTGCCGAGCGTATAAGTATGGGGATGCTCGAGCAGGAAGAACGTATCGTTTATTTCACCTTGAAGGCGGAGATTAAAAATTTCCTTCTGCAAATCCCAGGCTACTTTATAATCGACAAGGCCGAGGTCGCTGTAATCGAATTTTCTATATGTGGATTGATTCGCCATATGCATTTGCTGCCGCTTCCATTACAGATTCCGACAATGTAGGATGCGCGTGAACTGTCTTTACAATTGTTTCGTATGTAGCTTCCATCGATTTTGCAAGAGTAAGCTCGGAGATAAGTTCGGTTGCTTCCGGACCAATGATATGGGCACCGAGCAGCTCCCCGTATTTAGCATCGAATACAAGTTTGACAAATCCGTCACGTTCACCCGCAGCGAATGCTTTTCCGCTCGCCATAAACGGAAACTTGCCGATCTTTACTTCATATCCGGCTTCTTTGGCTTTGGCTTCTGTCATTCCTACACTCGCAACCTGAGGAATACAATAAGTACATCCCGGAATTGTTTCGTAATTAACAGGCGCTGCGTGTAATCCTTTAATAGTTTCAACACAGTGAATACCTTCGGCACTTGCTACGTGAGCGAGCCATGGCGCGCCGATTACATCACCGATTGCGTAAATACCCGGAATGTTAGTCTGATATGTGCTTTTGTCAACCTTGATATGATTTCTTTCAATCTCAACTCCCAATTCCTCTAATCCGAATCCTTCTATATTCCCCGTAACGCCAATAGCACTTAAAACCTTTTCGGCTTTCAATTCAATCTTCTTTCCATCCTTTTCAACTTTTACAGCAACTCCATCTTTAGTTACTTCAGCCTTTTCAACTTTAGTAGATGTATAGATATCTATTCCTCTCTTCTTAAAATTCTTTTCGAGAGTCTCGGAAACTTCTTTATCTTCAATTGGAAGAATGTTCTTCATCATTTCAATAATAGTAACTTTTGTACCGAGAACAGAATAGAAATAAGCGAACTCAACACCGATAGCGCCGGCACCGATTACAATAAGGTCTTTCGGCTGCTTCTCGAGTATCATCGCTTCTGTTGAAGTAATGATGTTTTTTCTATCGACCGGAATCGACGGGAAAGTTTTGGGACGGGCGCCTGTAGCAATAATTATCCTATCGGCATTTATCGAATCGGTTTTCTTCCCATCATTGTCATAAATATCGATCTGATTCTTCGATACAATCTTTCCGAATCCGCGGATTCTGTCAACTTTATTTTTCTTAACGAGCAGTTCCACATTTTTTGTTATCCGGTCTGAAATGTCCCTGCTCCTCTTTATTATCTTGTTGAAATCGAATGAGAGTCCTTCTACTGTTATACCGAAATCGGATGAGTGATTTTTCATCAGGTCGAATATCTCGGCATTCTTCAGGAGAGATTTGGTTGGGATACATCCCCAGTTGAGGCAGACACCGCCCAGATTGTCCTTATCAATTACAACTGTTTTGAAACCGAGCTGGCCGGCTCTAATTGCTGCGACATAACCGCCGGGACCGCCGCCTAAAACCGCAATTTCGTACTGTTTTCCCATTATTTTCACCGAAAAGATTTTAGAATTGGCCTGGAAATATAATCAACTAAGCCCTTAAAACAAACTTAAGCTCTTTTTTGAATTTAACAGAGATTCTGTACCATTCGTTCATATTCTTCAATTTAAAATCCCCCAATATCTGTTCGGCCGTTCCGGCTCTGAAGTATCCTCGTCCTACTAAACATTATCCAATAATAGAAAAGAATTCCTGACCTTACCCAAAGAACCCGAAAAATTCTTCTTATCATACCGGCAGATTTTTTCGACCGGACAGAATGCGCAGGCCGGGTTTGCCGGCTTGCAGATTTCCCTGCCAAGTTTGATCAGATTTGTGTGAAATGAATGAGCTATTCCTTCCGGAAGAATTTTGTTCAGCGAATGAAAAGTTTTGTCGGGAGTCTTTTCGCTTAAAATTCCCAGTCGGTTAACCGTACGGTGAACATGCGTATCAACCGGACAAATATTCCGGTCGAGTGAAAAGAGAAGTACGCACGATGCTGTTTTAACACCAATCCCCTTAAACTGCGTGAGATATCCGATTGCATCTTCACTCTCAAGCTGTTTTACTTTCCTCAAATTAAGATCATTCCTACAATTGAGTTCTTCGATTACATTTTTAATTGCTGCTGATTTCTGTTTTGAAAGTCCCGCTACTTTTATAATCCTCTCGATATCTGAACGTTTAACATTTAGAATCTGATCCCAGTCCTGGAATTTCTGTTTCAGGTTTTTGTAAGCCCTGTATGAATTATTGTCGTTGGTATTCTGGGAAAGAATGGTAGCTATAAGAGTATCGAGCGGATCCGGTAGAGGATTCTGCCTATCTGGAATTCCGAAACGCTTTATAAGAAGCCGGTTTACTTTGCTAATAAATTTTTTCTTTTCGGTCATTTAATAGGATATTTTTGAGGTCAAAGTTATTAAATTTATCCGTGATTTCTTTTTGAATTATATCTGAAGAGGTTATATGCCGACATTGATGATAAGCATCTCGGGTATCAGGGGAATCGTAGGCGACGGACTCGATCCTGAAGTGATAGTCCGCTCAACCGCTGCGTTTGCCGATTTCTGCGGTTCAGGAAAAATTGTATTAGGAAGTGACGGAAGGATTTCCGGAGGTATGGTTAGAAATCTGATAGTGGGTACGCTCACCGCTAAAGGAAATGATGTTATCGATATCGGCATCTGCCCAACTCCAACAGTTCTGTTCAATGTAAAGCACCTTAACGCTGCCGGAGGAATACAGATCTCCGCAAGCCACAATCCGAACGAATGGAATGCACTCAAACTTCTGAACAGTAAAGGTGAGTTTTTAAGTCCCGAAGAGAATATTGATTTTCTGAAAAAGATGGACGAAGCAACAAGGCATTTTGCGCCGTGGAATAAATTGGGGAATGTTACAGATTACTCAAAAGGACTTGATAATCATATCAATGCCGTGCTCAATATGAAGCATATCGACGTCGAAAAAATAAAAACCAGAAAGTTCAGGGTTCTTCTCGATTGCGTTAACGGTGCCGGTGCATATTCGATGCCCAAACTTCTAAAGAAACTCGGATGTAAAGTTATCGAGCTGAACTGCGAAAAGAACGGCGTCTTCCCCCGGCTGCCGGAACCGATCCCGGAAAATCTGACCGAGACAATGGAAGCAGTGAGAAAGCATAAAGCCGACATCGGTATTGTAGTAGATCCCGACGTAGACCGGCTGGTATTGATTACGGAAGAAGGCGAACCGTTCGGCGAGGAGAATACGATCACTCAGGCAGTCAAGTATTATCTCTCTAAGAAGAAAGGAAATGTTGCTGTTAATCTTTCAACTACACGCGCAGTAGATGATGTGGCAAATGAATTCGGATGCAAAGTTTTCCGCGCGCCTGTTGGAGAGGCAAATGTTGTTAAGAAGATGAAAGAGGTTGATGCCGTCATAGGAGGAGAAGGGAGCGGCGGCGTAATAGTACCCGATGTGAATTTCGGAAGGGACGCGCTCGTAGGGACTGTAATTACATTGCAGCATCTTGCGAAAGCGCGATGCAAGATGAGCCGGCTGAAAAAATCGCTTCCCGAGTATTTCATTGTAAAAAAGAAAATAGAAATCGGCAGCGCCAATCCCGATGAAATTCTAAGAAAAATGGTTGAGAAGTATAAGACGGCTAAAACTAATCTGGACGACGGGCTCAGAATAGATCTTGAGGATCACTGGGTTCACCTGCGCAAATCGAATACAGAGCCTATTATCAGGTGTATTGTAGAAGCAAAATCGAAAGATGATGCGGAGAAATTTGCAGAACTTTATTTAGTAGAGCTTACACAGCTGCAAAAATAAATCTATTCTTCTCTGTTTTTAACCGGGACTTTCCTTCTGCTGTTGAAATAGATTGAAGCCCCGAATGCAACTACCGCAGTTCCGTGAAATAGTCCTATAGTAAAATCAACGAAAGATCCGTACACAGTTAAACGTTCGAGGATCGAAGAGACCGTCATACAGAATAATCCGGCACCTAAAAGTGCAAATCCGTTTTGAGAAATGTTCTTAAGCATTATTTAATTCCCCCCATAAATTCAAAATTTTCAAATATTGAGACGCATTGAATTTATTAGAGTTATTAAAAAAATACATGGTTATCTCCCTCCTTTTTAAAGAGGGGAAACTACTATGCAGTTTTAAATAATTATTTTTATTTCAGAGTCAGTTTAAGATTTATCAATTCAATTGCGTAATCGATCTCTTTCTTCGTCTTAAAGAGGATTGTTATCCCCCTGATCTTACCGAACCTCTTCCCTTCTCTAAACTGCTTTTTTAAGTCCGGAGAAATTCTACTTCTTAGGATATACTCTTCAGCTTTGTCGCCGAAATAGAAAGTCGTCCGGAATGAGCTTTTAACAATCGAGAGCCAGAAGATAGTTTTGGATTTTTGTATTGCTTTTAAAAGCCAGCTCTTACCGTCGTTATAATAACGCCACTCGGTTGAAATCTGAGGGTAATCTGTTTTAATAATTGTGAAAAGAGAATTCCATAACGATTTGCTTCTTCCGATGTGAGAAAAGATAATTTCTTCTGTGGGATATTCCCTGCTGTCAGTAAGTAATTTAGTTTCCATAATTTATTCCGTTAATTAAAATCTCACTTCCGCTATTATTTATTTTCACGTTTCAATTCATCTCTTATCTGCGTAAGTATTTCGTAATATCTCCACTCCGGCGGCGATTCGGGATCCTGATGATGGTCGGGTCTTAAAATCAAATTACCTGTCGATAAGAGCACCCTCTTCACATCAGGATTCTGAGCAACCTTTTCCCGCATAGCCTCGACGATCAATCTGAAATGTTCACCCGGAATTTCCGATCTGTATTCAAATTTTCTTCCTTCAAAAGTCACCCATGTAATTCCGATCCTCCGCATATTCTCTTCAGCAAGGTCGCCCGCACGCTTTGCTTCGAAAGAAGCAAGCTGCGAGACCTGATCGCGTGTATATTTCCATTCGATCCCCGGGAATAATGAACGGGGATCTTCCGGGCCTTCGGGGTATTTCATCATCTGCCAGAATCCTTCAAGACTGGCATAACGCTTACCCCGGTATTCAAATGGCGTGGGTGCGAAATTGGAAAGGAGTCCTAACTCATTTCTTTTGGATAGTATCACCTCGCCCGGCAATGCCTCCTGAGGCAATATCTCCCAAGCAGGTTTGTTCTCATCATAAACCGGAGTCCACCAGTGTTCAGGGTAAATAAGTTTTGCATCCTGATGTTCTGAAGTGCAACTGTGAAATAGAAGTTGTAAAAGAATCGAAAGAATGAACAAGAAAAATTTTCTATCGCGTAAAGTCATATGATCCTGGTTCTTGGTTCTTCGTTCGTGGTTCTTAGTTATTATTTCAATGTAATCTAGATTCATCTGCAAAAAGTTTATTCAGGTTTGATGCCGAGAAAAATCGTTAACGGGTATTCCCCTTCGCCGAGAAGATTCTTCTGGTATAATCCGTTCAGAGGTTCCTTCTTTAATTCAAGACCTGCGTCTGCAAAGGCCTTATCCCAAACCGATTCCGGAAATAATCCGAGATGGTGGATCTCCGAGCGGACAGTAAGCTCCCCTTCCTTCCGGATCAGGTAGAAGATTGCAGCTTCGTAAGTACCTGGTTTATAAGGATTGATGTAATTATTCTCGAGCACGGTTAAATGGATTCCGTCTTTCTCACCTGTGTAGGCAAAATTATTATTACTGAAAGTCTCGAAAGTTTTTCCAACAATAAGTAGCACTCCACCCGGTTTGAGATGCCGTGATGCGTTCATGACCGCCAGATTAAGATTCTCCTCAGATGCCATATAATCGATAGAATCCGGTATTACAACTGCGTCGAAGAGCCGGTTGAGGCGGACGGTCCTCATATCGCCTTCAATATATTCGATCTCCGGATGCCGTGCGCGGGCTTTGTTAAGCATTCCTGTACTCAGGTCAACTCCGGTTACATTAAAATGCTCCTTAAAAAATGCATCGTGACCGCCGGCCCCGCTTCCGAAATGAAGAAGTGTCTCAGGCAGACGGCGGGAATTCCTTTTTATCAGATCATTATAAATTGATACTTCCTCACTGTATTCATCCGGATCTGAAAGCAGGTCGTCCACCCAAGCTAATTCGTTATATGCAATCCAGTCAGAACTCATTTTGTCACCCGATATTTATTTAGATTTATTTCCGCCGATACAATTCAACATTACCCGGCCTTCCCAGGCAAATTTCTACTATTTCCGCACCATATGCATGCCGGTTTGTGAACACAGATTAATCCGCCGCATTCTTTGCAGGCCCATTTCAATTTTTCATTACGTATGAAATACCTGATCCCCTTTTCATTTATAATTGTAAGATTCTCTATCATGCTAATTCCGTATTTTGTCATGTAGCGCTTATCTAGCTGCTTCAATCTTCTGCACGGGAATTTACCGCATCTCTCAGAACAGTAAAGAGACCCGCTTCTTTTTAAATGAGGACAGTTTTTTATTACGCAGGTGGACCGGTATTCGGATTTCTTTGTTCCGTTGAGTTCTTTACGGAGGCAGCCCGGACAGTTATTCTCCTCGCGTATAAATCCCCAGCAGAGCCGGCAGTTCATTCCGCAAGGAGCGATAAGATCAACAAGAATTGAATGGTTCTTAGATATATCCGGATTCTTCATTAACATATAAACGCTTCTGGAAGATTAATAATAGAAAGATCGGCAGCAAATAATTTCAACGCACACTAATAAAGCATTAAAAATATGATTGAAATATTAAAACCGCTTTTGGGCAACACTTCTATTTTTCATTAGATTTTCTATTGCTAAAAATCCTTTACCGTTATAGAAGGAATTATTTCCTCACTTGTTATTCCGCCTTCATTATCTACAGCGGTTACTTTCATTTTAATATTTCTATCAATCAGCATCCCTTTCTCAATTAAAAAGGATCTATTAAAGGAATACGTCTTAGAATTCCCGGCATTCATTTCTACTATTTCCTTGCTAAAAGGCAAAGGATCTATCTTAAACCTAGCAATACCTTTATCATCCTGAACATTGCACTCATAGGTCACGTAAAAATCACCCTGCTTGATGGTTTCCGGATTCGGCATATCAAAGTAAATTGAACGAATCGTAAGGGCGATATCCGAAATCTGCGGCATACTTTTATTCGACTCTTTAATTCTATTTAACAAATTATACAGTTTTGTTTCGTTGGCAAGAAAATCACTTTTAAAATCATTATTAATATTTTTCAGTATCTTAGATAAATTCAGAAGATAATTCTTGTAGTACTCAGGGTTGATATCTAATGGTGTAGTAAAAGGCCCGTCCATATAGTTTCCTGCCCTTATTGCACAATTAAAAGCAAGGTGGTATTCTTTTTTAGAATAGAGTCGAATCAACAATTCATTTAGCAGGAAAAAACAATTTTGCTTTTGACTCAGCAAAGTTCCAAAGATTGTTAAATCAAGTTCCATCTTTGTATTCGCGCGGACTGTCCCGCTGCTATGGAGTGTTATATTATTGTCTACTATTTCACAATACTCGATAACGCTCTGAATTATTGCCGGATCAAGGTTTCTGTTCATCTTAGAATAAAGGGCATACATTCTCGACTGCCAGAAAAGGATCTGATCATAAGGTTTAACCTCGTGTATTGCTTTGGTAAAATATTCCTCAGCATGCTGATAATCCTGAATTGTTAACGCGCTCAAACCCCTTAAAAAATTAAGTTTGTAATGTTCCTCAAGCGCAGGAACAAATTCCCAGGTCAGCAATGCTTCTTTATGACGGTTCAATTTGTGAAACACAAGGCCCAGATAATAGGCCGCATTTGGGTATTCTGTTTTATAGTCGAAGAGATCCTGAAAGGATTTTCTTGCCTCTTCATAGTTTTTGTTCTCATAATAAGTGTATCCTCGTGTGTATTCCGAAATCGGGTCAATTCCGGAATTGAAAGCGGATAGAACAGTTATTACAGTAGCAGCAATACTGAATAGCGAAACCAGCCACCAGAACGGCTGGGACCTATGAGTTTTACAGAAGAGAAAGACATTCTGACGGGTACACCGCTTGAAATTTTTTGTCCTTCCAAAACACCGCGTCATAAATTTATCCGTCTGATAAAAAATATCATAATATTCTAATATTCTTTGTCACTTCTAAATTCCAGTATTAATCTAGCTATTAAAACCGAATTAGCAAACAATATTAGATTACCGGAAATCGTACAATACATTCAACGCATTCCTGATTCAAAATAGAATGTTCACGGCAGTTTTGTTTGGTCGAATTTTGTACGCGTAGAAACTCTTATTGTCCTTAAAAGATAAATTAAAAACCAGATGCCAATCGCCACATAAAATGAAATAATAAGAGCCGAAGCGATTAATGAAAAAAGCAACGTAGCCCTTAAATAAGCCAAATATACTGATGCACTGAAATAAACGAAGAAAAGTAAATAGAAGGAAATTGACAGAAGTTTATCCACACTCCTTGGGTCGTAATGACTTTTTCTTTCCAGCCAGTGTTCCCATCCTATTTCCTCACCGATCTTTTTTTCAATCTCGTAATAAATATACCTTCCACACCGCATCAAACCATGGTTCTCTGACAGGTATAATAATGCTAATACAATAACCAGAATAGGTGTTGTAAATAGGATAATATCCAGCTCGTAGGTCATAGCCAGAAAGTTTGTTGCCGGGACAATTGACAAACCGAAAGCCATTGTTTTAAAAATTCTTGACTTAGTTTCTTTGATTTCCTCGCGTAAAGACTTGTACTCTTCAATTAAGTATTCCTGATTATTCATATTTCACCTTGCTGTAAGAAGCTTTTTTGTAAGCATTTGATGTAATTAATTCTCCTTTTTACGGATGGAGATTAGAAGTAATGTAATTATCACCGATAGAACCGGCGCGAGGAACGCGAGTATTGCCGGACCCGCGAATATCTCCGGACCCTCATACGGAATTAATGGCGAGAGGAGGCCGGGAATTGTAATAGTGAATATGAGTGTAAGGAGAAAACCAAGGGATCCCCACAACAGTATCTTCCTCCCTTTCGCTTTTGCGAATCGTGCCGTAAAGAATCCCGAATATAAACACGTAACACCGAGGTAAGAATAAATCCAGTACGGAGCTAAAGAAAGAAATTCCTCACCTTTATAACTTGTATAAAGCCATATGAAACCTACCGCAAAGAGAATTATTATAATTAGTCCTGCAATTGCGGGTAGAATAATCTGTCTATTTTTTACGGGTCTGTTCATAAGGTTATCTGACTGGCTCTCACTATTATTTCCCTTCGGTACGATTTGAAGAACTCCTGTTTAGAAGAAAGTCTAATCCAAAAGCAAGACCGACGCCTATCAGGTTGGCAAGCAGGTCGATTGGGTCGAATACATTTGTCATAATGCCGAAGCCGTTGGTAATCTCGAATAATTCGACTGCAAGCAGAGCAATAAACGCTGTAATGAATCTATTCTTTTTCCACGTATCAGAACTGAAAGAGATTATAAAGTAGACGGCAAATGAGACTGCTAAATTCCCTGAATAGCTTTTAACAATTTCCGTGTATGGTCCGCTGTAATTATGCTTCAACATAAGAACCAGTGCACCGGATAGAACGAATAATAGATTGCGAAGTTTTTCTTTTGCGATCATATTTAAATTAATGATAAAGTAATATGGAATATTAAAAGCGCTTCAACCAAAGCGCCGCACATAACTATTCCGTAGGAATCCCTATGGGACAATGACGCTTTAGGCAAATACCTTTTTGTTTTAAACCTGCCCGCCAATCTTAATGGCGGGATCAACTTCGTTCCTGCCCGCCGTTTTTTTGCGGGTTACAAATCAGCTTTAATAACGAACTTATTCTGAAAAACTAAACTTTATATTTACAACTCAGCTGCTTTACCGGAAGCGGCCGATAAAATAATTTTTACTGATCAAATATATTCAGCTTTTTACTCTTATGTAATTCTTTTTAAAAATAGATCCGCCGCTACTCCGATTAATACCACTCCGACAATTATCCATATAAGGATTTTAATTCTCTTCTTCCTGTTGTATCCTTCCCCATAAAGTACATAACGGGAGAAGAGGCCGGAAAATGTTCCAAGCATAATTGATCTTGGTACAGTTAACCAGGACCAGTTTAACTTATCCGATATTATGTAAAAAGCGGTTAAATAATAGAGTGAATACAAGGGTATTGAGATCAGCGGATTCATATTAATACGGTACATAAGTTTTCTTGCAGAACTTTTGTTAACGATTACCATGATACCCCCCCCTAATTAAAATCATGAAATCAATTCATTTATAAGCACTCTGCATTGTATAGAAGAAGAGTTGAAGAATAAAGTAAGTTTATTAAAAAGAATTATATTTCACTTCATACGGCCGCAACGAATTACTCTGCCGAAGGCAGAGATGCGGTCGGCTTGAAGAACTTGTTAGCCGCTATGTTGGGAATTTATTTTATTAAAAATTTACGACCATCCATTTTAACATTACGAGACCAATTAAAAACATAAGTGCTTTTGTTTACATTGAATAGATATCTATCATTATTTTCTAAATGGGCGTAAGGCAATACATTCTCTTTTAAATAGCTATACGGAATTGCAAATACTCTTTCATATTCTGAATTCAAATCACAGATTACAACCACAAAAAATTCGCCTCTTTGATATCGGCGATTTAATTGATTCTTATAAATCTGGAAAAACCAAGTAGTATGATAGCTTGGTTTTCTTGTAATAACATAATTTAATTTATTGTCTTTGGATGAATTTATATTAATTAACTTTGATGGTTGAGGATATTGATCTTCTTCGTGAAGAGTTACTTTTAATTCATCAGATTGAATTTGACTCTCCAATTTTGATAGTATTTGATCAGAAATATCTTTTGAATATTCAGATGCCCATAGTTGTTCATACTCTTGTAAAATAGTAACAAAGTTTATTTCATCTGATTTTACACAAACATTCCATTCCTTTCCAGACGATAATCCACTCGCAGATAAATTGGATGAGCCTATGATTGCTAAACCATAATTCGACTTCTTGAAAATATAGGATTTAATATGAAAACTGGTTCTGGGATTTGAGTAATACTTTAATTTCACCCCAACTTCTTTCAAAGTTCTAATTGCCTCAGCTTCGGTAGCACCAAAATCATTTGCAAAAATAATTGAAACTGAATTCCCCCTTTCAATAAATTTTTCTATAAATGGGATAAGCATATTGACACCACTCTGACGAATAAATGCCAGAGCACACAAAGCTTCCACTGAATTATCGAATTGTTCTTTTAAGAAATCTTTTAGTAAGATATTTTTATTATCAATAAATGTGACCATTTTTCTCACTAATTGTTTTGCGGCTAACGACGTGGTAACTAAACCGCTGCAGAACAGTTTACGATACCAACGTTTTTTGTTTTACTGATTATGTTATTTATTTGCTTCTTAAAACTCCTTTCACTATAAAGTAACACAGCAAATATTACGACCGACTACAGCAGACGGTTTTGAGTTGCTGGTTAGCCCAAAAATTATTTGTATATAAATTTATTATGATAGTTTATAAACTCATCGTTTATTTCATGCTGATCGCAATAATTGATTCTCCTTTTCTCCAATTTTATGAATCCATAATCAAGTTTAGCATGACAGTTCGGACAAACACACAGCATGTTTTCAATAATATCTGGTCCATTATGGGGTTGCCCTAATGGTCTTATATGATGCACTTCAGAGTAAGTTTTTGTTTTAAAGTCGTTTTCCAAACATTGATCACAAAGTTGACAACGATTCTTATATAGCTCTTTAATTTGAGCTGACTTAGATGTATCTCTTAAAATCCGGTAAATGACACTTTCATCACGAATGGTAGAATTAGAAGCTTCACCTATATCAAAAGCTAGAGTAGTAGATAAACTATAGTCAGGAGATGGTTCATTTACTAAACTACCATTAATTTGGGGATTATCAGCAACTAAGTGTTTTTTTATTAAATATTCATGAAATCCAGAACTGCCACTCCAACGTTTTAACTTATTTTCAGCTACAAAACAAAATGTACCTCTTGGATCATAATTATGTCTATAGTTCAAATATTTTATAAACTCCATCCAAGTTAGATTTATTTTTTCTGTTTTGAAGAAGAAGATATAAGGGAATTTGTCTTCCCCCCACAAAGCTATTGATAATTTTGGCAGCTCAATTTTTTCAAAAACATTAACAATACACATCGCTGGTATTTCACCCGGCATATGTAATGATTTAACAAATAGAACTAAATCCCCAGTTTGCAGACTGTTTATTACGCGTTTAGCGCCACGGGGAACGCCCCAACAATTTGCTTCTCCATAAGGGAAAGACGCTGTTAATTGACTGATAAGATGATATTTTGCTGGATTATCATTAGGTATTGAATCTGCTATTTCTGTAATTAATCTACTTTTAAATACAGTTCTCGGGAAATCTCGATTTGCCCCAACTTCTCCAACATGGTGAAAAAATGATCTCATAATATTTCCAAATTAATGAGGGCTAACGGTGTGGTTTTTAAGCCGCCGCCCAACACAGCAATGCAGCTTTGAAAACCAATGCCGATAATTATTTATTAATATGTTTTGTTAACCACATTCAAAGAGCAACTAAGTTTTGTAATCCAACTTAATAACAACAGCAATGCCGCAAGGTTTAAAGCAGTCGGTCTTGAAGAACTTGTTATACGCTTTAATGAGAACCGATAAACGAATTCCTATCTTCTAATAAACATAGTAACCAGAATAGTGTTAAGGATGAGAATGAATCTGGAATATTTCCGTCAACTAATGATAAATATCTAGATGGTCGTTTATTCTGATCATTTCTACTGAAATAACCGTGGTGAGTATTTCTCAAAACTCTGATTACATTACTAGTAAATAATGATATGTCCTCGTTTATATCATTTGTTAACGATTTGTCTTTAACAATTATATCGTTCCCATTTATTCTATAATCCAACCACACAGAGTTTTTTATCGTTTCATTAAGATTATTATAAAGATGATTTACAGTTGAGATAAGTTTATTTCTAAATGAAAGTTGAGAATTATTTAAAACACCTTCGATAACTGGAATTATTTTATCTTTATTAAATAGCATTTTGAAAAAATCAACACTACTAGGTAATCCGTACTGGTTATAATTACTTAACTCACTTAATAAGTCAGCAGCTTGGAAAGTTATACTTTTGTTGAAGTAACTATTGTGTGAGGATAGTATAGATAAGCATATTTTGATAAGGTGCAATAATGATAGATTATATTCCAATGAGAATATAGGATCAATTTTACTTAGATCTTTTGCCTCTGTGAAGTTGTTAATATCAAGATATCTTTTAATAAAATTATTGGATTTGTCAACAGCCCAGATGATAAACTCTTCTGATTCGTTAAAGGATGGAGAATGCTTGAAACAATATTTTGCATATAAATTTTCATTTGTCCAATCAAGGTTGTTTATTTTTTGTTTACCAAAATCTGAATCAGTCCTAATAAAATCCATAATATCTCTTGGATAATTGTCCAATTTATATTCAACGGGTATTGTTGGAATAAATATGAAATACAATCCGATTTTGTAATTAGCATGAAATGCTGTAACGAACGGGAAGGAAAAATGTTCTGCAAATCCTAGGACACTACTAAATATTTCGTGACTTTCGATCATAAGCCAGTTTTTTAATGTATTGAATCCATTAAAGTCTGTAATTTTTGATTTGATATCTGGGTAATGATTTAATGCATACATACCTCTGATCATACCGCTTCTTTTATAATAAAGTGAGTCCAACCTCACTGAAATTATTTTTCCTTCTGGGAATTTGTTGAAGAAAACATCCTTAAATGCTACCTTTAATAAATCCTCTAAATATTTGGTATCACAATAAAATATTCCTTTTTTAAATTGATCTATTTCTTTATGAGTATAACCACCATCTAATGTTTTTACCATTTCTAAACACTTATTATAAGTGATGGTCGGGAATGGATACTTATATGAAGGAAAATTTGTAAATGCCTTAACAATATCCGTATAATCAATTTTGCTGTTCTTATCAAAAATTTCTGTATAGAGTGCTTGGCCACGATAATCATCACTAATTAATATATAATTGTCAGTTGGTGAACTATCAATTACATTATATCTATTTTCCAAAAATTGAGGTAGAAAATGATTCTTTAAATCATTTGAAGGAAATTCTAATTTCTTATGATCGGCCATATTTACCTATAGTGTATAACGGCATTGTATTTAAGTTGCCGCCAATAACAGCGATGCAACTTTGAAAAACGAACACCAATAATTGTTAATTTATTTTTCTTTTTAACCTACTTCAAAGAGCGACAAAGTTTTGTCAACCTACTTTATATTACTTTAAACGGCCGTATCAAAGATGCGGTCGGCTTGAAGAACGGGTTATACCACATTTAGTTACTATTTAATTTTCTAATATCTTCTTTGACTTCAAAAAGTAATTCTTTTACTAATTGGATGAAATTATTTACTTCTACTCCATCATCTATATTTATAATGTTTACAATCTTATCAAAATAAAGTCCGTGTCGATAAGTCCTAGCTGATACACTTCCAAAGATTAGAAATACGAAACGACAATAAGGGAATATGGTTTTTATCATCTGAACTTTTTGAGAGTAAGTCAAAATCTCGTGTGTGTTCGGCTGTTTGTATTTTGTTTCGATAATGATATATGGTAAACCAACGTGGTGAGTATTTTGTGCATTATCCTTTTCTAATACAACATTAATTAATTCATTACCATTTGCTGAAATTTTTGCATCTCGATAACCAATAATTTTATCAAACAATTTTTCATAAATAACTATATCTTGTTTGAAACACCATATTTCTAATTTGTGCTTTTTATTTGGAAGATAGATGTGTTTATAAGGAATAGGAACTTCTTTATCAATTAGTAATTGCTCAAAATTGAATTCTTGCATTTTGTTCAATAACTGATTTCGTAACTCAGCTTCATTCATAATTTCTAATACAATTTAGTGGTATAACATATACTTATGCTGATTGTCCCCGATAGCTTTTTTGTATGTTATCGAGATTTATTTTGGTATAACAAACAATCCAACAAATCACTCTATATAAGATCTGCTGAACCTGCTGCTATTGGTATAAAGAGAGACATCTATTTGTAATATCTTTTTTGTTCTAAAGGAAGCTGTTAAAAATGCTGCGGTGAAAAAGGAGAATTGATAAGTAAGAAGACATGCGGAAGAAGTGTAAGGCATTAAGAACCCCTCTGAATGCTGAAGCAAGTTAAAATTTCAACTTATGAATTGCAAGGGAAAAGTTGCATGAGGGCGGGAAGCGAGAAGTCGGAAGACAGAAGACGGAAAAGGCAAAGATTAAAACTGTTCTGGGCATGTCGCAAAAAGTTCGGTGTAAGCTTGGTTGAAAAGAACAATTAAACATTTGATTGGATGATTGGATGATTGGTTGATTGCAGTAGACTACCGATTTCGGGATTTCATCAATTTACTTAATCAGCGATGATCCGCTGAATCCGCGTATGATACTGAGCGGAGCGAAGGATCATCGGCGTTCTATCCACCTGATAGAACGCGGATGACGCAGATTAAACTGATTAACGCAGATAATAATAAAAGCCCGCTTTCGAATTAGCGGGCTTTCGTTTTGAACAATTATTTCTTTACAGCGGGTTTTGGATACGGAGGATTCTCAACTTTAATGCTTCCCTTCTCTTTGAGCAATTCCAACGTCTCCTTTACAGCCCTTTCAAGCTGAACATCCCTTCCTTCCGATAACGATTTAGCGTCGAGGCGGACTTCAATATCAGCCGGGACACCTTCATTCTCCGCAATCCATTTCTTATTAATCGGGTCGAATACGGCATTATCCGGCGCGGTAGCTGTGCTTCCGTCCACAAACCTGTAATGCACTGATGATTTAACCAATCCGCCCCACGTTCTCATACCGATGAGCGGACCCGCATTCTGCTGACGGAAGACCCACGGGAAGAAGTCGCCGCCCGAGCCCGAGAGTTCATTTATCAGCAATACTTTGGGGCCTAAAATTCCTGCGGGGAGCCGGAACGGTTTTCCGTCCGGAACTTCATTTGTAAGCGCGGCGCGGAGTGAGCGCGTCATTAGATCAACCATATAATCATCGAGCAGTCCGCCTCCGTTAAAACGTTCGTCTATAACGGCGCCTTCTTTATCTTGCTGAGCGAAGAAATACCTGTTGAATGATATCACTCCCGGTCCTCCTGTATTAGGGACCCATACGTATGCGAGTTTGCCGTCCGATAATTTATCAACGAGTTTCCTGTTATCCTCAACCCACGCCCGCTGGCGGAGCCCCCTATCGGAAGCGATCGGCTGAATAATAACCTCCCAGGAATTTTCGAATTCGGGTTTATCATTTATGTGCAGAACCACCTGCGTTCCTGCGGTGCCGTCGAAATATTTGTAAGGATCTACTTTGTCGGTTATTTCATTTCCGTCAATACCAACTATGTAATTCCCTTCTTTCACTTTGAGGCCCGGTTTATCTAACGGAGCCGAGAGTTCGGGATTCCAGCTTTCGGAAGTAAATATTCTCGCAATCTTCCAGCGCCCGTTTTCCGGAATAAGATCCGCGCCCGGCAGACCTGTCCTGTTCTCATCAACATTAGGATAATCTCCGCCGCCTACGAAACTGTGACCCACGGATAATTCGCCGTTCACCTGATCGATAATATAATTAAGATCGGCACGGTGACGCACATATTTAATCAACGGTGAATAACGGTCGTATACTTCATCCCAGTCGCGCCCGTGCATACCGGGATCGTAGAAATGATTTTTCTCGTAACGCCATGCCTCTTCAAAAATCTGATTCCATTCGCTGAGACGGTCGAGGTTCATTTTCAGACTTATGTTCAGGCGGTCGCCTCCTGTTCCTACCGGAGCTGCTGTTCCGGCTACCTTCCACGTAGTTCCTTCCTGGAAGAGAATCTGTTTACCGTCGGCGGAAACTGAAACCTGCCGCGCGGATTTAATAAAGTCCTCAGCTTCCCTTTTTTCGAGAGAGAATTTTTTAAGAAGGAATCCGGGAGTGTTAGGGATTATTTCTGCGATAAAGACAGAACCTTCCGGCCCGCTTAAAGTAAACCGGTATGATCTTGCCGGAATAGGAAGAGGAATTATTCTTCTCTCAATTCCGCCGAAATCAATTTTAACGAGAGCGGTATCTTTCTTTTCCGCCTTGTCGGGTTTTGCAGCGGCTGCCTTTGTATCATCAGTTTTCTTTTCATTCTCCTTGCCGTTTTTTTCAGGTTTGTCTTTTACTTCTTTTTCTTCATCGCTTCTTAAACTGAAAGGTGACTGATCGTCAGCTCTTAAATTTATAAGGTATGCCGCGTAGGACGGATCGGCTGTCATTGCGGATGTATTAGCCCATCCGGAAGCGAGAGCCACATCGGTGCTCGCGAGGAAGTATAACTGTTTTCCGTTCCTGTCCCATGAAGGCGAGAATGAATCCGCGAAAGGATCTGTAAGGGGTTTAGATGTTTTTGTTTCGAGGGACCAGACAAAGATCTGCCTGAAATTATTGGAACCCGATTTTGAATACGCAAGCCATTTGGAATCGGGCGACCAAGTAATTCCGTTATTACCTCTCTCAATATTATTGCCGCCAACATCTGCAGTTGTGATTTTGCCAGTTTCAATTTCTATTACCTGTATTCTCACCTCATCGTCGCAGAATGCGATATACTTGCCGTCGGGCGACCAAGATGGAATCCACACGAACTTTGATTCACCGATCGAAAGGGTTTTCGGTTCCGAGAGCCCGTCCTGATCGGCGATAAATAATTTATATCCTTTATTATCTTTATCAGAGAACCAAGCGATCTTATCACCTTTCGGAGACCAGATCGGCGATCTATCAGCAGCGTCGGAGCTCTTAGTTAAATTTCTTGAATTGCCGTGTTTAACCGGGACGGTAAAAATTTCTCCGCGGCTTTCCATTAAAGCGCGTTTACCTGTTGGCGAAAGAGAAACGGAATTAACCGAACTGCTGACGTCCTCCCACTTAGTCTCTGCCCACGGGAAATCGCCTATTACATTAATCTCGAGCTGCTTAACGTTTCCGGTTTTCGGATCGAGTATGTTGATATATCCTTCCCGTTCAAAAGTTAATTTTCCTGCGCCGGCATTGAGCCACTTAATATCCGTTCCTGTAAACTTTGTAACCTGTTTCAGTTCGCCTGACTTATGTGAATAAGACCAGATATTTACAATCCAGTCCCTGTCGGAAAGGAAATAGATCATGTCGTCGAGCCAGACAGGTTGAATATCGATCGTCCTTTTTTCATTCGGTATCAGGACCTCATTCATATTATCGAGGTCGAGTATGTAAAGGGAAGAATTCTGTCCGCCCCTGTAATTGCGCCATTCTTTATCCCATCGCGAGATTCTGTCCGCGACAATTTTTTTACCGTCGGGCGAAAACGCGCCGTCTGTTCCCCACTGTTTATAGAGAAGCGTTGAATAGCCGCCGTCTTTAGGAACAAGCCAGAGCCGGTCGTAAGCAGTAGGCGCGGTTTCCCGGTTGGATGAGTAGAGAATATTCTTTCCGTCCGGAGTCCAGCCGAGTGCAGTTGCGGATGCAGGATACCAGGTGAGCCGTACTGGATCCCCGCCTTCGACAGACATAACATAGACGGCACTAATTCCGGACCTGTTTGAAGTGAAGGCAATCGTTTTCCCGTCGGGCGAGAAATGAGGATCGCTTTCAACAGCAGGTGTGCTTGTTAACCTTTTAAGATCCTTACCATCCAGCTTACAAACCCAAAGGTCTCCGCCGTATGCAAATACAATTTTTTCGGAACTGACAGCCGGCTGACGCAGAAGACGCGTTCCCTGCGCGTAGACTGAAGCTGATATGAACAAAATTAAAATTAGAACCGCGGACAATCTGAATAGCAAATTGCCCGGTGTAAATGATTGGTTTAGTTTTTTCATTAAATGCTCCTTAAGATATATTAACGAAAAGAAATTGATGAAGTTTTTTTCGAGAGACTTGTGTAAACATAAGAAATAGGATTTTATCACAAATTGTTCAGGATGAATGTCTATTTGACTCTTTTAATTGATTAAAAGTTACGAAGAGTTAGAATATTATGTAATAGGAAAATTTATGGGGAATACAGGCACAGTGTCATCCTGACGAAAGTTAAGATCTACGAACCAAGCCGGCCCCGCATTTTCTAAGGTGAACTAAGAACCACGAACAAAGAACCAAGAACCACTAATCCAGAACTCCCTTCCTACCCCATTCTTTGTCGTTTTGCGAAGTAGGCGATAATCGCTTTATCGAAGGGCTGATCGGTCTCAATCAGATTATATTCAATTCCGTAATTGAGGCAGCTGCTCTTGAGCCGGTTAAGGTATTCGGCCATCGCCTGCTGATATGCTTTGCGTATATGATGCGGCTGTGTTGTAATCTTCTCGTCGGTTTCAAGATCCACAAAAATCGAATCCCTGTCGAACCCGAAATTCTTTTCAACCGGATCGAGAACCTGGAAAACAATTACTTCATTCTTCCTGAAATGAATCTGTTTTAAAGCTGAGATAATCGAATCGGGATCGTCAAAAAAATCGGAGATGATTATTGTTAGTCCGCGCTTTATTATTTTTTCTGCAACCGAATCGAGACATTTGGAAGTCTGCGTAGCGCCTGAAGGTTTAATACGGTTGAGCGCAGTAAGAAGAGTTTTTAAGTAGACCCTGTTCGATTTGGGCGGCAGGTAATCGTGAACCCGGTCGGAATAGAGAGTAAGCCCCACAGCATCCTGCTGATTGATCATAATATAGCTGAGCGCCGCGGCGAGAGTGATTCCGTATTCAAGCTTCGAAACGTCCGATGTGTGTTTGAACTGCATCGACCTGCTGATATCCACGAAGATATTGCAGATCAGGTTGGTCTCTTCCTCAAACTGCTTTATGAAATATTTCTCCCTTTTCGCATAAACTTTCCAGTCGATATTGCGTATCGGGTCGCCCTGCATATAGGGACGGTGTTCGCTGAACTCAACGCTGAAACCGTGGTAAGGCGAACGGTGAAGTCCGACCATAAAACCTTCCACAATCATCCTAGCTTTCAGCTCGAGCGATTTGATCTTTGAGATTACGGAAGGATCGAGAAACTTTCTGTAATCCTTTGCTTTAACCGACACTATTTTGTGCCTTCGAGTCTCTGCTGAAGAATCTGATCCGGAGTAAGCCCGATCGATTCGAGTTCGAGTTTAACGGAGCCGGCGAGTGGATCGCCAGGATATTTTTTCAGGAATTCCTCATAGACCGATTTTGCCTCTTCACTCTTATTCAGTTCGTTCGCGAGTATAAATCCGGTCATCATCATGGAAGGGGGAGCTTCTTTAAAATCCGGGTAATCAGCGTAGATTCTTTTATAATATTCAACTGCTTTCTTAAGCGACTCCTCTTTAGGAAGCAAGGGTATCTGTTCCATGTGATAGATCTTGGCGCATTCAAAAAGAGCCTGCGGCGCATAATCACTTCCCGGCGCTTCATCGGCTACTCGTGTAAAACCGTCGACCGCATCCTGGTATTTCTGTTCGCTAAGGTCCTTCGCCGCTTTATCGAAAACCTCTTTATCATTTATCGAACTGCAGAAACTGAAAATGAAGATCATCATTGAAAAAAGAAGAAATTTGTTTCTCATCTTTTAACTCCGTTAAATTTTGTGGTGGAAATATACAATCAATCGGTCAATCAATAAAAGGGATTTATTTGAACGACCAGTTTGTAATCTGCTGGGGTGTGAATTTGAGTGAATCGCCCCTGGATGAAGAGATACGCCTTCCTATCAATTCGAGCTGGGATTGAAGAGTAGGCCTCAACTTCATCGGATCATCTGTAACGCACTTACGGTCCGGATAGATCTGATATTGATCCCTGTAGGGATTTGGGGTGAAATCGGGCATAACAACGTTCGCGCCGGCATTCAATCCTTTTACTCTTCCCTCTTCGTCAAGAGTTGCAAGCGCAGTTGTAGCGGGAATATGAATATTCTTAAGCACAAGCCGTGCTACCGCCATAGTCTTGAGAGTGAGCTCAACGCTCCCCGGTTTCTTCAACTGATACGGCGTATGAGGGGAAGGAATGAATGGCCCGAACGCGGCAAGATAGAGATCGAGTTCTTTACAGAGGAGTATATCATCTGCGATATCATCAATTGTCTGCATCGGAAGCCCTATCATATTTCCTGAGCCGATCTGATAACCGATCACTTTCAAAAATTTTAAATGAGCGAGCCGCTCGGAAAGTTTCTGTTTATGATGGTATGCTTCGTAAAGTTTTGGATTGGCTGTCTCGTGTTTCAAGAGGTAACGGTCCGCTCCGGCAATCTTCCATGTGCGGTACTCGTCGAATCCCCTTTCACCGAGACTGAGTGTTATAGCGGCGTCGGTCTTCTGCTTGATCGAATAGATGATATAAGCGATAAGGTCGGTATCCATAACATGATCTTCACCGGATTGAAGTACGATTGTATGTATACCGAAATTATGGATCAGGTGCGCGGTCTCGATTATCTCGTCTGGTGTCATCCGGTAGCGTTCGAGATTATAATTATCTTCACGTAATCCGCAGTAGAAACAATTCTGGTCGCAGAAATTCGAGATCTCGATTATACCGCGGAGGTGGACTTCATCACCGCAGAATTCCTGTCGTACCTCGTCTGCCCTCTTGAAGAGAAGTTCGATCTCCTCCTTCTCCTTGAGACTAAGAAGAAAGATTATTTCATCTCTTGTCAGCTGGTCGCTATGTAAAAGTTTTTCAATATCCATCAGCAGCAAATAAATTTATTAACAGACTGATTCGTTAAATCAAGAGGCGCAAAGAGAATTAATTCTTTCTGAAGTTTAAGTTCAGGATTATTGATTAGTGAACGGATATATTTTCTGTTTATAAATTCCATTTGAAATTCCGGTTAATCTTTAAGAGTCAGGGTTACCGGACAAATGAACAACAAATATACCAGTTGAAAAAGGAGTGAAAATAATTGCAAAAGACGCTGAATTTTCAGGGATTTCTTAAAAAAGAGAATAAACCGAATTCGTTATTCTACATATTAAGCAAATTGAGAAATTCCAGTCAATTCAGCTTTTTAGAGATTTTCAGCTAACCGCGCTTTCCGGAATTTCAATATATCCCCTTGAAGCATTAAGTACGCACCGGATTCCGAACGGAATAGTAAGATTCTCTTTTATATGGCCGTGCTTTACATTATAAATCACAGGAAGATCAAGCTTCTGGAAATACTCTATTACAACCTCGTTGAGCGAGAATGATTTCTTTTCGGGATCGCTTTCAACACAATTAACGAAATGACCGAGCACAATTCCATTTATCTGCTTGAATATTTTCGCGAGCCGCAATTGATTAAACATCCTGTCGATCCTGTATGGAGCTTCGTTAATATCCTCCAGAAGCAGAATAGAATCTTTCAGTTTAGGAAGGTATTCCGTCCCCATAAGCGAAGTTAAAACGCTAAGGTTGCCGCCGATAATTCTTCCGAAGCTCCGTCCTTTATTGAGAACGTAGAATTTTTCGTTGCGCGGATTAGAAAGCTTTCCAATCTTCTTATCGGAAGTGATAGTGCGCCAGAAAACTTCTTCGGTGAACTTGCTCACCTCGTCGTGGAAATCGACCGCCACCATCGGTCCGGCAAATGTTATTAATCCGCATTTTACAAATAACGCCATCTGAAGCGCGCAGATGTCGCTGTACCCGACAAATATTTTCGGATTATTGCGGATCTGGTTGTAATTGAGTTTATCGAGGAGTCTTCCGGAGCCGTAACCGCCTCTGATTGAGAAGATTGCCTTAATAAGTTTGTTAGCGAACATCGAATGGATGTCTGTAATTCTCTGCTGATCAGTACCGGCTAAATAACCTTCCTGAATACCGACATGTTTACCGACTTCAACACGATATCCGAGTTTTTCAAGGTATTGAACGCCGCGGTTTACTTTGGAGAGATCGTCAGGTGAAGATGCCGGGGAAATAATTCCAATCACGTCCCCGGGTTTCAGTTTTTTTGGTTTGATTATTCGCATCAACTATGTCAAGTAACTCGTGTTCAATATAGTAATTCATTCAATTAAAATAAATTAGTCGGATAAATAATTTGATCTTCCGGCCTGTAAATTTGAGGAGGATCATAGGTCGGCAAATAATTAGAATTCAGGCTGAAAAAGAAGATTTTGAGCTATCCGGACTTATTCAACCTTCGGCAGTTTATCGATATTCTTGCGGTGACTTATTATCTGGCCATCGACAAAGAATAGTAGGTTCTCGGCAATATTGGTCGCATGATCGGCAAGCCGCTCAAGATTCCTAGTAAGAATAAGAAGATGCGAACAGGGTTCAATTAGTTTTATATCCGTCTCCATCTTCTTAATGAGGAATTTGAATGTATCGCGGTTAAGCTGATCGACTTTATCATCGCTCTGAATTACGAGCATTGCAAGATCGGAATCCTGGTGAATGAATGAGTCGATCGACTGCTTGAGCATCTTGCGGGCATTCTGACCCATCTCATAAATTCTGCTTTCGATAATCAGTTCGTTCTGCGCATTAGCTTTCTTAAGATGCTGCGCAACATTTATAGCTATATCGCCGCAGCGTTCGAGCTGATTATTAATAATAAGCGAGGAGAGGATAAACCTCAGATCAGAGTCGAGCGGCCTGAAGAGTGTTAAAAGATTTTCGCACTGAGTCTGGATCAGGTTGTCGTATGCATCCACTTCAAGGTCACGGGTTTTGATTCCTTTGCAATGATCAACTTCCCCAGTCTCGAGAGCATAAATTACTCTTTCAACCTGTTCATCAACAATGGATGCCATCTTGATCAAATTCGTTTTTAAGCTTTCAATTTCCTGACTCAGATTCGGTTTCATTTATAGATCCTTTTCAATTTTCATAGCAAACTTAATAATTTCATTGGGAATAAGTAATTCAAATAAGAAAATCAGAACTTAACTTCGAAGAGAGAAATAAATCCGTTCTCCTTAATAATATTCTGACCTTTAGGACTCAAGACCCAATCAATAAAATCCTTGAGCGGGCCGGACGGCTGGTTAAGTGTATAAAAGTAGAGATAACGGGTAATCGGGTAACGGTCGTTCCTGATTGTCTCTTCATTCGGTATTACATTGTTAATCGCCGCAAATTTTACACCGGATTTGAATGCAATACCTCCGTAACCGATAGCTGCGGGATTCTTTCTCACGAGGGAGATGACACCCTCGGTAGTAAGTCCAACCGAACTGTTTTCACAATACTCGCTTCCTTCAAGAATATGTTCTTTAAAGTAGAGATAGGACCCGGAACTTGGTGTCCGGTTTATTCTTTCAATAAGTATGTCATTTCCGCTGAGTTCCTTCCAGTTATTAATTTTGCATGAAAAAATATCGCGCAGCTGTTCAACGGATAGATTGCTAACCGGGTTATCATTATTGAGGTAGATACAGAGCCCGTCTTTTGCGATAAGGTAAGCTATACCGATCGATCCGAAATTATCCGCAAGGAGTTTAACTTCCTCCGGCTCAAGATTTCTAGACGCTGTACAAATATCGATCTCACCTTTAATAAGAGACCGCACGCCGGATGTTGTTCCGCCGCCGTCAACATAAACAGAGATTCCCGGATGCTGTTCCATATACTCCTGGGCAAGAATGCTTGTAAGTTGATACATCGTATCGGAACCTTTTATCCGGATCGAGGCAACCTGAACAGGAGTTGCGGAACATCCGGCAAACATCACAAGAAGAATGACCAAAAAAACTATTCTCATCTTCATCTATCTCTTCTCCGCTATCGACCTGAGCCGGATGTTAAGGTAAGGGGTACCCCTGTTCCACTCGGGTTCCACTTCGTTTTGTGATAGATCAATTATCAATGATGCAAGGACTGTAATATGCTGTATTGCAGCATCAGGATTTATTTTCTGATTAAGATCGTCGAAGGGAGTGTGGTAATATTTTTTTGAGTATTCCAGATATTTTTCAAATCCTTCCTCCCTGCTCAGATTTGCATAGTCGAGTCCTTCTGAAACAAGAATCGAAGGGATTCCCGCATTAGCGAATGAGACCTGATCTGATCTTGAAAAAGATTCGCTGTATGCAAACTGAGGGGGAATACCAGTTATTTCAAGGGTCAGACTATTGGCAGTATTCTCAAGAAAATTTTTTAAAGTGGAATATTCTTTACCGATACCAATAATACTTTTAAAATTATCGAACGAAGCAATACCATCGATATTTACATTAGCAACAGTTTTGTAAAGAGGAAAGACCGGATTATCGGTATAATAACGGGAACCGAGAAGTCCGGATTCTTCACCGGTAAGAAGAAGGAAGACAATAGACCGGCGGAGTAAAAAACTGTTCCTGCTGAAATACGAAGCAAGCTCGAGAAGTGCCGCAGTACCCGAAGCGTTATCGAAGACACCGTTGTAGATCGAATCGCCGTCTACAGCAGGGCCGATTCCGAGATGGTCGTAATGAGCTGTTACGATTATGTAGCGGTCTTTCAGCATCGGGTCATTCCCTTCGATCATACCGATAACATTCTGGGCAATGAAATCCCTTGTCTGGTAATGACCTTTAAATGACAAACTGGTAGAAAGAGGAAAACTTTTAATCCTGTTTCCGGCCTGCATCATCCGGATCTCTTCAATAGAATAGCCGGAATTATTAAAGAGTTTTACAGCGGCTTCATAATTTATGATTGCGCTGAAATTTGAAGAGACGGAATATGCGAGCGAAATACTCTCGAATGAAAAATCCTTCTTCAATTTTTCCCAGAAACTTTTTTTATCGTTTCCGTACTCGGGTATTAAAATACTACCTCTTGCGCCCCGGGAAATGGCAATCCTTTGTTTTGACTCCGCATAACTGTAGACAGAGGGTAAAGACCCCTGGAAAAAATCCTCATCTTCGGAGTAAGGTTCGCCATCTATAAAAACAACAATCTTGCCTTCAACATCTACCGACTGATAATCATTGTAATCATACTCGGGTGCAATTATGCCGTATCCAACAAACACAAGGGGAGTAGGTATCGGTATGAAATTCTGAGACCCGGATTGATAAAGTAGATAATCATCAAATAGATTCAGATCGGATTGAGTAGAATTAAAATGAAGAATCAATTTTGAGGAAGGTAAAGCTCTGCTTTCGTGCATCGGGATATTCTGGTAAAAGGTATTATCGTTTCCGACAGGTTTGAGTCCGATCCTGTTGAATTCAAGTGCCAGATAACGGGCTGCCAGATTGCCTCCGTTCATTCCTGTGCCCCGGCCTTCGAGAAGATCACTTCCTAAAAAATTAACGTGGCGAAAAAATTCGGAACTGCTGAATTGAGACGGATCAATAACAGAATTTCTAACCTGGGCAAAGCCAAGAAACTGCTGAATTAAAATTAGAAGTATTGTTAAATATCCTGACTTCATTTATCTCATCAAACTTAAACTCATTCGGAAAATAGTAAAAATGAGTTAATGATGAAAAAGTGATCTCCAAGAGAATAAAAAAAAGGGCGCCTTACGACGCCCGGAGAAGAGGGAGAGAGAGAGAATTATTTCAATAGTGTCATCTTTTTAGTTATTACCTGTCCGGCGGATTCCAGCCGATAGATATAAATACCGCTTGAAAGATTATTTGCGTTCCAGTTTAATGTATAGGAACCTGCCTGCTTATAATCATTAACTAGTTCGGCTACTTGTTGACCGAGGACATTATAAATAGCGAGTTTAACATTTCCAGCTGCGGGAATTGAAAAATTGATTGAAGTCGAAGGGTTAAACGGATTCGGATAATTCTGAGATAATTCATATTTGTCAGGAATAATCCCGTTTCCTTCATCTTTCAGGTCTGTCGAAATGAATTCGAGCGAACTCCAACCTGCCGCCCAGTTGCTGTATCCGAAAGCACCAATAAATGTTGCCGTAGCATCAAAGAATCCGTCATTGGGAGGTGTAGCTGCTCCTGTGTATACAACCGAATTAGGCTGCGGAAAAGGATTTGGCTGAGTCGCATGGAAAGGATTTACCAGGCCGACTTCAGCGTTTGTAGCATATGTTCGGCCGTTGTTAGTGGTTGTAAACCATGCAGGCATTTCCGTCTGGAATGTCGCGTCGGTCGATTTCAAATGACCCGATACCGAACCTGAAATAATACTGTTCTTCAGGAATGTTACTCCAGTTTTCGCATCAGCTACTGTGTTGGTTCCATCTATTAGTACTCCGTCAGGCCAGCCCATAATAAGCGCATTGTAAATTTTATTCTGTGATGATCTTCTAAGGTGCATTCCCCTTCTATATAGTGCGTTATAATTTGATGTGGTTGTTGCTGCCGGACCAATCAATGTTACGTTATAATAAGTTGGTCCTGTTCTGGGTGAATTGGTTGAACCGCTTCCGTCGTTATCGGATTCGAATCCGTTCGATTGCGATTGATCTGCAATCTGCGGATCTCTTATTGCTAACAGGAACTGTAACTTACCGTTATAACCGAAATCAGTATCGAAATCATCGTCCCATGTTCTAAATGCAATCAGGTATTTTGCATTGACGGTTCCGCCGAAAAATTCGTAGGCATCGTCGCCGGAATAACTGACCTGAATACGTTCAATTTTGGTTCCGCGTCCCACACCGCCAAAAGTTAATCCGTTTATTTCGTTGTTCAGAGAATAAGCAATACCGGGGTATTCAATTCTGACATATTCCATTACACCGCTGTTATCATCCGGATTGTTTCCACCATAAGAATCACCGGGACCTTCAATTGCTGCAGTTCCACCCGGTACGTTGATAGGTGCATTACCAAGAATTATTATTCCGCCCCAGTCGCCGTAAGTAGGCTGACGTGTAGAACCGGATTTTGTAAACTCACTAGTAAATACAACCGGATTTTCTCTTGTGCCGGTTGCAAAAATTCTTCCACCCGGTTTAACAACTAATGAACCCTGAGTTGAATTTTGTCCGTATATTTTTGTACCAGCTTCGATTCGTAATGTCCCGCCGTTCTGAACTCTGACAATTCCTACCAGAGTATAATCTTTATCACGGGTAAGTGTAATATCAGTCGTAATATCGCCCGCAATAATTTCTGCAGGCTTTGCCGGCACAACTATATTAAACGAACTCCAACCTGATGTCCAGTCTCTGTAGCCGAATGCTCCTACATAATTTGCCGTAGCATCAAAAAAGCCATCGGCCGGAGGAGTTGCACCGCCGGTAAAAACAGGTGAACCAATTGTAGGCATCGGATTCGGATTGGCTATTGTAAAAGGATCTGCTAGACCGACTTCAGCGTTTGTAGCGTATGTACGTCCGTTGTTTGTTGTTGTAAACCATGTCGGCATATCTGTCTGGAATGCTGCATCAGTGGATTTCAAATGCCCGGATACCGAACCAGCAATAATACTGTTCTTCAGGAAAGTTACTCCCGCTTTTGCATCAGCAACAGTATTGGTTCCATCGATCAACACACCGTCCGGCCAACCCATAATTAACGCATTGTAAATTTTATTCTGGGATGATCTTCTTAAGTGCATTCCCCTTCTGTAGAGTGCGTTGTAATTTGATGATGTTGTTGCTGCCGGACCAATCAATGTTACGTTATAATAAGTTGGTCCTGTTCTGGGTGAATTGGTTGAACCGCTTCCGTCGTTATCGGATTCAAAACTATTCGATTGCGATTGGTCTGCAATCTGAGGATCGCGTACAGAAAGTAGAAATTGCAACTTACCGTTGTAACCGAAATCAGTATCGAAATCATCATCCCAGCCGCGGTAAGCGATTAAATACTTCGCATTAACTGTTCCGCCGAAGAATTCAAAAGAATCATCACCTGAGTAGCTTACCTGAATATACTCCAGCTTTGTTCCGCGTCCTACACCGCCGAGAGTCAAACCGTTAATTTCATTATTGAGTGAGTATGCTATTCCAGGATATTCGATTCTTACATATTTCATCACTCCGCTGTTATCATTTTCATTGTTGCCGCCGTAAGTATCACCGGGACCTTCAATTGCTGCAGTTCCACCCGGAACGTTAATTGGAGCGTTACCTAAGATTATAATTCCGCCCCAGTCTCCGTAAGTAGGTTGTCTTACTGCGCCTTGTTTGGTAAACTCGCTTGTAAATACTATTGGATTACTCTGAGTGCCTTCAGCCATAATTTTAGCACCCGGCTTAATAATAAGAGAACCCTGTGTAGAATTCTGACCATATATTTTTGTACCGGGCTGAATTGTTAATGTAGCACCAGACTGAACTCTCACAATCCCGTTCAGCATATAAGTATTGTTCGAAGTCCATGTTGTGTTCGCGGTGATATCTCCCGATACAACCACATCCTGAGAATAAATAGAACTAACAGCCGCCATCCATACAAGCAGAAATAGAAACAACTTCTTCATCTTACCTCCATTTAATTAATAAATTCATTTCATCGGTCATCATTCTCAGGCAAAAACGCGGCTACTTATTATTCTATAAGTTGTAGGTGAAACCGACAGAGAATGTCTGACCTCTTTTAGCAATTTCCGATGGTTTATCGCCATCTGGAGTTTTTTGAATAAACTTGATATCCTGAGCAAGCAGATCTTTTGCTGCGACTTTTATTGAAAGACTGCTGAAAATTTTTGCGGAAAGAGAAAAATCAACCTGGTCTCTGGGCAACTCGATTACGTCTCCAAGTCCGCCGAAGCCTACACGCGAAATTCTCTGACCAACTTTATTATAGACTAATGACGCGGAGAAACCGCTCTCGAACTGTTCATAATAGAGTCCGAGATTCAAAATGAAATCTGCCTGTCCCTGCAAAGGACGTTCGGCTAATTGAAATCCTCTATCCTCCAGTTCGATTTTGGAATCGATCAAGCTGAGATTACTTATCAAGGAGAAATTGTCAAGTAAGGATCCCATAAATCCGAGAGTTTTTCTCAATTCGAATTCTATACCGAAGTTTCTTGCGTCTTTACCGTTTTCATATGTTCTGATCGGATCGAAAGATGATGAAGAAACAAGAACCTGCTCGATGGGATCATTGAATTTTTTATAGAAGAGACTCACAGAGAATAATTCTCTCGGAGCAGGATAATATTCAAAGCGAAGATCATAGTTTGAAATTAAGCTTCTTCTAAGATTGGTATTTCCCTGTACAAGCTCATTTGTAACAAAGTCGAAATAAGTGAATGGAGCCAATTCTCTGAATTCAGGACGCGCGAGAGTTCTGCTTAATGCAAATCTAAGGTTAATATTATCGGACGGCTGATAAGTAACGTTCAGGCTCGGGAAAATATCATTGTATTTAGCGTTAATATTAATCGGCTCACCGGTACGTGATTTGGAAACAAGTTTTTGAACCGAATTTTCATATCGTACACCGGTTACGATTTTAACGTTATCGAGCGGCTGGAAATCTACCATAGCGTATGCGGCGTGAATCGATTGCTCTGCCGAGTAACTGTCGGTCGGCTGTGTAACTTCAGTCAATTCAATAAATGTAGGATTAATGTTTTCCGGAGCGAATATTTTATCGATACTCTGCTGAATTATTCTATCCTCTTCCATAAAATTTCCACCGGGGATATTACGGAAGCCGAAGATGCGCGCATTAAAATCCCTGTCCTTTGCATCGAAAGTGTAGCCTAGTTTGATTGAAGGAAGATCCGGATTCCCGAACGGTTTAAGACTGAAATTGAAATTGGCACCGTAATTATTGTCATTCAGATTTCCGAAATACCTTGTAAAAAGTCCCTGGTCTAACAGGAGTCTCATCGGTTCAGTCTCATCGTCCATATAACGTGCGTAGATATATCGTCTGGCATCGGGTTCGTCCCGCTCTGAATGCGCGTAATTTAAATTCCAATCGAACAGTAAACCGTTGAGAAGATTAAAATTATGACTTCCTAGGAGCTGGGAGGATTGAAGCGAACGGGAGATAAACCTTAGTGCGGTTGTCTTTCTATACTGTGAAGAATAGTTATGAAATCCTTCATATATCGTTGTTTCATCATCCGCAGTCTGATTATAAATATTTTTGAAACTGATTTTATGATCCCTGCCAGATTTATAGCTTACATTAAGCAGAGCGCCCCACATAACATTGTAGCTGTTTACAACGCTGTTATATTGATATCTCGGTCCTTCAAAAGTATAACTTGCCTGTTCCATCTCTTTAATGTCATTAGAGCTGGAATAAGTAAGAGATGCGATGTAGCCGAGCAGTCCGCTCCCCAAAGAGAGCTGATTGCCGAGATTGAGCTTAAAGCTTCCATTCACAGGTGCTTTTGCAGTTGAAGTACTCCAGTTATTCTGGAATGACTGTCCGTACTTCTGGAGGTCGGCCGGCGAATATGTCCTGTCGAGTCTTGCACCGGGTATAAGCGAAGGGAGCTGTCTTGTGCCATCGTCGTAACCTAGAAAATCCCTTGCGCCGCCGCTATACGTATTAACATTTTTAAATGTTGATCTGGTGTTGTAACTCGATGAAGCACTTATATCAAAAATGAATTTTGAAGGAAATTCTATCGTATTGATTTCAACCAATCCGCCGGTAAAGTCGGCAGGTTTATCGGGTATAAAGGTTTTAGATGTGAGGACGTTCTCTATCAAACTTGCCGGGAAGAGATCGTACGAAAAACTTTTTTTCTCCGGATCGGTGCTCGGAAGATTGGATCCGTTAAGCATTGTATTGTTATAACGGTCGCCAACTCCGCGAACGAAAGCATACTTCCCTTCCGAAATTGTAACTCCTGTCATTCTTTTTAGAACATCCGTACCGTCTGAGCTGTTGTTCTTGCTTATGAGTTCTGCGCTTAGTCCGTCTATTATATTAAGTGAGTTCTTCTGAATATTGAGTATCGCGCCTTCAGTCGATTTCAAAGCTTCCGCAGTAACAACTACTTCACTGATTTCTGTAGTGGCAGGCTTGAGCTGAACATTCAGTTTTGTTTCCTGACCTGCCTCTACCTTAACATTTTCAACAGTAACCGACTGGTAAGAAATAAAAGAAAACTTAACAGAGTATATACCTGGGTCCAGACCTTTAATAGAGAAGAATCCGTCTAGATCCGATGAAGTCCCGGTTGTTGTACCTAAAACAATTATATTAGCCCCAATAAGAACATCATTATTGGATGCATCAATAATTTTCCCTGATATTGTTCCTTTCGATTGAGCCGTTGCCAGACCTGCAATCAAAATTAGGAATACTAAAATATTTTTTATTTTGGGTAATATGACCCACCCCATGGATGAATTTGTTGATTTGTACATCTCTCTCTCCTTACAATTAAAAATTTTTCTCTCCGGGACAAAAGTAAGACTTGAATATTACCTTAATGTTAAGGGTGTGTTAAGGAATTGTTAAGAAATGTTGCGGAAAAAGCTTTAAAAAATGAAGGGATAAGTGGGTTTTGTTATTTATTTAATCAGATCAGCTCTGTTCCAGGATTTGAGTGAATTGAGGATGAACTGCACTGATTTATCGTGCTGTTCTGTTCCGTTGCCTGTGACGGTCATCGGTTCACCGAACGCTATGTGAACCTCTTTATCAGGATCGATACGACCGAATTCCTTAATGATTTTTCCATTCTGCCAGGCGTCTGTTACAATAGCAACCGGAATTACAGGAATGTTGTTCCGTTTTGCGAGTTTTATTCCGAGTGAATTAAATCCTTCCGGATCAAATATTTTACTTCTGGTTCTCTGAGGGAAAATAATTACAGAAAATCCTTCTTTAATTCTATCGCTTCCAACATTCAGGACAGTCATCAAATCCTCTTTCGGATTTTCTCTTCCAACAACTATGGGATGACGGGCCATTGCGATCGGTCCGAATAAAGGAAACGTGGCGAGTTCAGATTTAATTACATAAACTATTTTTTTAATCTGGTGAATGAATGAGGGGAATAGAAAAGTTTCCAGGATGCTCATATGATTCGAAACGAATACAACCGGACCTTCAACTTTTTTTATGTTGTTTATTCCTGTTACAGTAATTCTAACACCTGCTTTTTCAATGCTCTCAAGTATATCGAGCGATGAATTAACCCAGTTAATTTCGTCATACTTATTATTTCTTGCCTGTTTGTTAGAGTAGAGAATTATCCTGAGGACATGGACAAGGTAAAAATAGAGAGAAGGGAAAATTCTTCTTGTATTCTTAATTCCGGTTTTGTACTGGTCTTCAGCCGGCAAAAATCTTTTATAGGAATGCATAATTAATTATGAATCGATTTTGGATGGGACAAAGATTATGAAAACTAATAAATGAGTCAAGCACTGACAAGAGTGACCCCAAGGGGATTCGA